>NZ_JALTON010000023.1 GCF_027000115.1 Thiohalobacter sp.
GCCCCTGCCTCACGCCTCACGCCTTACGCCCCAACCCCACCGCTCCAGCACCCGATACTGCACGCCATCGGGCATCGACACCGACTCGCACAGGCAGAAGTCGCGCACCGGCCAGACCACCGGCCTGACCGGCTGCAGGGCGGGCAGCCGCCGGGCCTTGCGGCGCAGCGTGACGTGGGGTGCGAAGGGACGCGAGTCGGGGGTGAAGCCGCAGGGCAGCAGGGCCGCGCCCAGCGCCTCGACCAGCCGCCCGAGCGCTGCCGGCGGCCGGCTGCTGCCCAGCCAGAGCACGCGCGGGCGCGGAAAGAAGCCGAAGCGGTCCAGCACCAGCTCGAAGGGCTCGCCCTGCACCCCGGCCGCGGCCCGGGTGAAACAGGCCTGGCGGTCGGCCGGCGTGGCCCCGAGGAAGACCAGGGTCAGGTGCAGGTTGTCCGCGGCCACCCGCCGGCCCTCGCGGCCCAGCCGGCGGTCCGCCGCCACCAGGGCACGGCGGACGTCCTCGTCGGGCCAGAGGGCGAAGAACAGGCGTCGGGCCGGTTCAGGGGTCGAAGGCATCCAGCAGCCCACGCAGGGCATGGCCGACCGCCTGCAGCCGGACGGCATTGCGGTCGCCGATGAAGTACTCGGTTTCGCTGTGCAGCCAGCCGCCCTCGCGGGCCCAGCCGAAGCAGACCATGCCCACCGGCTTGCCCGGCGTCGCTCCGCCCGGCCCGGCGATGCCGGTCACCGCCGCCGCCAGCCGGGCACGGCTGTGCGCCAGGGCCCCGGCCGCCATCTCCCGGGCCGTGGCCTCGCTCACCGCACCCGCGGCCAGCAGGGTGTCCCCGGACACGCCCAGCAGTTCCTGCTTGGACTCGTTGCTGTAGGTGACGAAGCCGCGGTCGAACCAGCGCGAGCTGCCGGGGATGTCGGTGATGACCTTGGCGATCCAGCCCCCGGTGCAGGACTCGGCCACCGCCACCCGCAAGCCGGCGGCCTCGGCTGCCTCGCCCAGCCTGCGGCTGAGCGCCTCGATGTCGCGTTCACGTGCCGAGAGATCCATGTCTGTTGCCCTCGCACCGTCGATCCGCTGCTAGAGGTATTCGAGAATGCGCGCGCCGATGCGGAAGCTGCGTCCGCTGACGTCGGGCTCGACCCGCACCACCTCGACCCGGGCATGCAGCGGCGGCACGACCGATTTCTCGGGCCGGATGCGGACCTCGAGCCTCTTGCCGGGCTCGTAGGCCCGGTCCAGCACGAAGGCCACGCCCTTGCTGCTGAGATCATGAGCCTGACCGGTGAGGGTCTCGCCCGTGCCCGGATCCTTGCAGTGCAGCGGCACGTCCAGCAGCATGCGGATGAAGTCGCGCTTTTCGTCGAAGTCCCGGCTCATCGAATCCCGTCCCCCTCGGTCTGTTGTGCCCGGCTGCGGCCCTTGCCCGTGGTACCAGAGCCCTGCCGCCGGCGCAAGTGCTCGCGCCCGCTGCCGCCCATCAGTAGACTTGCGCCGATGTCCACCCGGCGCAGCCAGACAGAACACACGCCCATGATGCAGCAGTACCTGCGCATCAAGGCAGAGCACCCGGACATCCTGGTGTTCTATCGCATGGGCGACTTCTACGAGCTCTTCTACGAAGATGCGCGGAAGGCTGCGCGCCTGCTCGAAATCACCCTCACCACCCGTGGCCAGTCGGCCGGCGAACCCATCCCCATGGCCGGGGTGCCGGTCCATGCCGTGGACCAGTATCTGGCCCGGCTGGTGCGGCTCGGGGAGCCGGTCGCCATCGCCGAGCAGATCGGCGACCCGGCAAAGTCGAAAGGGCCGGTGGAACGGCAGGTGGTGCGCATCGTCACCCCCGGCACCGTCACCGAGGACAGCCTGCTCGAGGCGCGCCGTGACACCCTGCTCGCAGCCGTGATCGGCGACGGCCAGGGCCATTTCGGTCTGGCCGCACTGGACCTGGCCGGCGGCCGCTTCGCGGTGCAGGAACTCGAGGGCAACGAGGCGCTGGCCGGCGAGCTGGAGCGCCTGGACCCCGCCGAGCTGCTGCTGCCCGAGGACCGGCCGCTGCCGGCCGCCATCCCCGAGCGCCCCGGCCAGCGCCGGCGACCGCCCTGGCATTTCGAGACCGACACCGCGCGCCGCCTGCTCTGCGAGCAGTTCGGTACCCGCGACCTGGCCGGCTTCGGCTGCGAAGAGCTGACGCTCGGCATCGCCGCCGCCGGGGCGCTGCTGCAGTACGTGCAGGAGACACAGCGCGCCGCCCTGCCCCACCTGCGCGGGCTCGCCCACGAGCGTCGCGACGATGCCCTCATTCTCGACGCCGCCAGCCGCCGCAACCTGGAGATCGACCGCGCGGTCTCCGGGCGCAGCGAGCACACCCTGGCCGGGGTTCTGGACAGCACCGTCTCCGCCATGGGCAGCCGGCTGCTGCGGCGCTGGCTGAACCGCCCCCTGCGCAATCATGACCTGCTTCGGGCGCGCCACCAGGCCGTCGAGACCCTGCTGGAGAACCTGAATTTCGAGCCCCTGCGCGAGCAGCTCGCCGGTATCTGCGACCTGGAACGGGTACTGGCCCGGGTCGCCCTGCGCTCGGCCCGTCCGCGCGACCTGGCCGGCCTGCGCGAGACCCTGGGGCGGCTGCCCGCGCTGCGACAGGCGCTTGCGGCCCTCGACGATCCGCTGTTGGGCCGGCTGGCGAGCGATCTGGGGGAACACCCGGCCCTGCATCAGCGCCTGCTGGCGGCGCTGGAAGACAACCCGCCGCAGCTGATCCGCGACGGCGGAGTGATCCGCAGCGGCTACGACGCCGAGCTGGATGAACTTCGGCGGCTGTCGCAGGACGCCGACCAGTACCTCGCCGACCTGGAGACCCGGGAACGCGAGCGCACCGGCATCACCACCCTCAAGGTGCGCTACAACCGGGTGCACGGCTACTACATCGAGGTCAGCAAGGCACAGTCGGCGCAGGTGCCCGAGGACTACCAGCGCCGGCAGACCCTGAAGGCGGCCGAGCGCTACGTGACGCCGGAGCTGAAGGACTTCGAAGACCGGGTGCTGAGCGCGCGGGAACGCGCCCTGGCGCGGGAGAAGCTGCTCTACGAGGGGCTGATCGATGCCGTGCTGGCGGAGCTGGCGCCGCTGCAGGCCTGTGCCGCGGCCCTGGCCGAGGCCGACGTCCTGGCCGCCTTCGCCGAGCGCGCCGACCGGCTCGACCTGCGCCGCCCGGAACTGGATGACATCCCCGGCATCGACATCCGCGGCGGCCGCCATCCGGTGGTGGAACAGGTCAGCGACGCCCCCTTCGTGCCCAACGACGTGCGCCTCGACGAGCTGCACCGGATGCTGATGATCACCGGCCCCAACATGGGCGGCAAGTCCACCTACATGCGCCAGGCCGCGCTCATCGTGCTGATGGCCCATGCCGGCTGCTTCGTCCCTGCCGAGTCGGCGCGGATCGGGCCGGTGGACCGCATCTTCACCCGCATCGGCGCCTCCGACGATCTCGCCTCCGGCCGCTCGACCTTCATGGTGGAAATGACCGAGACCGCCAACATCCTCCACAACGCCACCGACCGCAGCCTGGTGCTCATGGACGAGATCGGACGAGGCACCAGCACCTACGACGGCCTGGCGCTGGCCTGGGCGGTGGCGGTGGACCTGGCCACCCGCATCCGCGCCTTCACCCTGTTCGCCACCCACTACTTCGAGCTGACCCGGCTGCCCGAGCAACACCCGGACATCGGCAACGTCCATCTCGATGCCATCGAGCACGGCGACCGCATCGTGTTCCTGCATGCCGTACGCGAAGGCCCGGCCGACCGCAGCTACGGCCTGCAGGTGGCGGCGCTCGCCGGCATCCCCGGCGAGGTGCTGGCCCGCGCCCGGGCCCGGCTGGCTGAGCTGGAAAGCCAGGCCCTGACCGCGCCCGCGCCGCCGCCGGAAGACGGCCAGCTCGCCCTGTTCGGCCGCGACGAGCACCCGGTTCTGGAGGCCCTGGAAGGCATCGACCCGGATGCCCTCTCCCCCCGCCAGGCCCTGGACATCCTGTTCAAGCTCAAGGACCTGCTGAACGACGCGGGCTGACGACGGAAAACCGTCGGCGTAACCCCCTGGCGGCAGCCCCATCTCTGCCGCCTCTTTACGAACATCCCATAACACACTGATCCAAAAGAACGATCCCGAATCTCCAGTGGACCCTCCACGACTGGCACCCTTCTTGCCTCACCCCTCGGGCAATGCGTCCGTCGTCCGGAAGGCGACGCCGGCGGTCCTGTGCCAACCGAGAAAGCGGAATCGTCCATGAAATCGGAAAAGCTCTCCCTCAAGTCGCTGACCCTCGGCATCCTGCTGCTGCTCAGCCTGTCGGCCATCGGCCTGTCACTGTTCTCCAGCCAGCGTTACCAGCAGGCCGCGCTCAGCGGCCAGAGCCGGACGCTGGAACGGCTGCTGGAGGTGGGCGCCCGCCAGGCCGAGGCCCGCATGCACGAGGCCACGGTGGAACTCGGCCAGCGGCTGGAAAAGGAAGCGGTACGGCCGCATGTCACCGCGGCGCTGGCCGGTGATCCCGATGCCGGCCACCGGCTGGTGGCGGCCCTGGACCGGCCCTTTCACGGCAGCTTCGTGACCTCGGGCCTGCTGGAACCGGTCAAGCTGCGCCTGTTCGACACCGACCTGCAGCCGCTGGCGGCCAGCAGCGAGGGCACCGCCCTGCCGCCGGCACTGGAAATCAGCCTGCAGGAGCGCGCCCGCGCACGCCAGGGCGCGGACCGGGCCAAGCCACTGAACGCCTGGTGGGTGCATGACGACCGCCCCCTGTACTCTGTGCTGGTGCCGGTCGGCGGCCTCCGGCCCATGGCCTATCTGGAGGTGATCGTCGATCCGGTGAACAACCTGCGCCGCATCGAGACCAGCCTCGACCTGCCCCTGCGCCTGGGCAGCCCCGGTGGCAGACCCCTGTACCGCAGCGAAGGCTGGCAGGACGACAATCCCGAACTGCTGGCCGTCAGCCACGGTATCGCCAATGCCGCCGGCCAGCCGGTGATGTCTCTGTCCATTCTCGAATCGGTCGGCGGGCTGCTGGCCGACATCAACCAGGTCCGCACCTGGACGGCGCTGGCCTTCCTGCTGCTGGCCGTTGCGGCCCTGCTCGCGGCCCTGTGGCTGTTCAACCGCCTGGTATTCCGGCCCGTGGACCGGCTGGCCTCGGACATGGCGCGCGCCGCCGAAGGGGATCTGGACGTGCACGCCGAGCCTGGCGGCGTGCGCGAACTGGGGGTGCTGGCGCAGGGCTTCAACGTCATGGCCGAGCGGGTCAAGGAAATGGTCGAGCGCGAGCGCCAGCAGGCCGAAGACGTGACCGGCAAGGTGGAGTTGATCGAGGAGGTGGTGGAAATGGCCGCCCGCGGCGACCTCACCGGCCAGCTCATGATCTACCGCGACAATGACATCATCTCCGAACTGGCCAACGGCATCCAGGGCATGCTGGACAGCCTCAACGCTCTGGTCGCGCGCATCCAGCAGTCCGGCATCCAGGTCACCTCCAGCGCTACCGAGATCGCTGCCACTGCCAAGCAGCAGGAGGCCACCGTCTCCGAGCAGGCCGCCACCACCAACCAGATCCGTGCGACCGTGACCGAGATCTCGGCCACCGCCAAGGAGCTGGTGAACACCATGCACGAGGTCACCGATGTCGCCCTGCGCACCTCCGAACAGGCCAACGCGGGGCGCAGCTCGCTGTCGCGCATGGAACAGACCATGCAGAACATGCAGGAGGCGACCGCCAACATCAATTCCAAGCTGGCGGTGCTGAGCGAAAAGGCGGCCAACATCAACAGCGTGGTCACCACCATCAACAAGGTCTCCGACCAGACCAACCTGCTGTCGCTGAATGCCGCCATCGAGGCCGAGAAGGCCGGCGAGTACGGTGTCGGCTTTGCCGTGGTCGCCACCGAGATCCGCCGTCTGGCCGACCAGACCGCAGTCGCTACCTGGGACATCGAGCAGATGGTCAAGGAAATGCAGTCGGCGGTATCGGCCGGCGTCATGGGCATGGAGAAGTTCTCCACCGAGGTACGCCAGGGCGTCGAGGACGTGCGCCAGGTCGGTCAGCAACTGGCCCAGATCATCGAGCAGGTGCAGGCGCTGATTCCGCGCTTCGAGGAGGTGCACGAGGGCATGCAATCGCAGGCCCAGGGCGCGCACCAGATCTCGGATGCCATGGTGCAGCTGGCCGAGTCCGCCCAGCAGACCGCGGAGTCGTTGCGCCAGTCCAATGGTGCCATCGCCCAGCTCAACGACGCCGCCCGGCAGCTGCAGGAAGGCGTCTCCCACTTCAAGGTCAATACCTGACCCCGATGCTGTTCCTGGTGCTCCAGTTGGGTGAAGAGCGCTACGCGATCGAGGCGGGGGACATCGTGGAAATCGTCCCTTTCCTGCGCCTGCGCGCCCTGCCCCAGGCGCCACCCTATGTCGCCGGCGTGTTCGACTACCGCGGCGAACTGGTGCCAGTGATCGACATGCAGGCGCTGGTACGCGGCGAACCAAGCCGGCCACTGATGACCACCCGCATCGTGGTGGTCCGGTATGTCGACGAACAGGTCGGGGAACGCCGCCTGGGCCTGCTCACCGAGGAGGTGGTCGAAACCCTGCGCCGCGACCCCGGTGAATTCCAGCCAGCCGGCATCGAGGTCGGCGAGGCACCCTACCTGGGCCCCATGACCCGCGATGCACAGGGTCTGGTGCAGCAGATCCGCATCGAGCAGCTGCTGCCGGCGCCGGTGCGGCGCCAGCTGTTCCCGGAGGCCGCTTCATGAGCCTGGAACGCATCACCCGGCTGCTGCAACGCACCATGGGCCTGAATGCCGCCTCGGTGGGCCGGCTGGCGATCGC
The DNA here is from genome assembly GCF_027000115.1 of Thiohalobacter sp. Taxonomy (NCBI): domain Bacteria; kingdom Pseudomonadati; phylum Pseudomonadota; class Gammaproteobacteria; order Thiohalobacterales; family Thiohalobacteraceae; genus Thiohalobacter; species Thiohalobacter sp. Next base: position 6,872 of record NZ_JALTON010000023.1, read on the forward strand.
CCGCCCTGCCGAAACGCGCATGCAGGCGCTGGGACTGCCGAACCTGAGCGCCTATGCCGACCGGCTCGAAAGCGACGGCGCGGAACTGGAGCGGCTGATCGAGGCGGTGGTGATCCCGGAGACCTGGTTCTTTCGCGACAGTGCCCCGTTCGAGGCGCTGGCCAGGCTGCTGCAAGAGCGCATTGCCGCCCACCCCGGACGCGCGCAGCGCATTCTCAGCCTGCCCTGTTCCACCGGCGAGGAACCCTACAGCATCGCCATGCTGGCCACGGACCTCGGCCTGCCTGCCAGCAAGGTGACCATCGACGCCGTGGACATCAGCGAACAGAATCTCTGCAACGCGCGTCGCGGCCGTTACCGGGACAATGCCTTCCGCGTCGATGACCTGTCGTTTCGCGACCGCCATTTCCGCGCGGTCGAAGACGGTTACGAACTCGACGCCGCAGTGCGCGCCCGGGTGCGGTTCCGGTGCGCCAACCTGTTCGACCCGGACTTTGCGCGCGACCGGGAGCGCTATGACATCATCTTCTGCCGCAACCTGCTCATCTATTTCGACCGTGAAACCCAGGCGCGCGCCATCACCATCCTGGAGTCGCTGCTACTCGAAGACGGGCTGCTGTTCATCGGCCATGCCGAATCGGGGGCGCTGGCGCGCCGGGCCTTCGTGCCCCTGAAACATCCCCGTTCCTTCGCCTTCCGGCGCGGCACGGCACCGACGAGGGACAGCTCGCCGCCGGTGCCGGCAAGGCCTCGTCCCTGGAAGCCCTGGAAACCACGACGGCAGCCGACACCGCCCGCGACCCTCGCACAGGCGGCACACCCTCAGGCGACACGAGCGGCCGCCCCGCCCGCGCCCGACGAGCGCCTGGCCGATGCGCGGGCACTGGCCGACGAAGGCCACCTGGCCGAGGCAGCGCAACTGTGCGAAGAAGTGTTGGCGGAACGGCATGACGCCGTGGACGCCTATCTGCTGCTGGCCGTGATCCGCAACACTGCCGGCGAGCCGGATGACGCCGAAGCGCTGTTGCGCAAGGCACTTTACCTCGATCCTGGCCACTGCGAGGCACTGGCCCTGCTGGCACTGCTGCTGGAACGCGGACAACGGCATGAAGAAGCGCTGGGCGTGCGTCGGCGCCTCGAACGCAGCCAGCGGCGCAGACCGGAGGCCTCATGAGCGAAGCGCCTCTCATCGCAATGCAGGTCGAGGACTGCTGGAACCGCATCGGCATCTGGCGCCGTGGCGACACCCGCTGCGAACGTCTCGACGAGGTGATCCACTGCCGCAACTGCGAGGTCTACGCCCGGGCCGGGCGCATCATCCTCAAGCGGCCTCTGCCCGAGACTGCCCGTGACGAGTGGACCCGGATCTATGCGGAAACCAAGCAGACCGAACAGGCCGCCGACGAAACCGCACTGGTATTCCGGCTCGGCGACGAATGGCTGGGGCTGCCCAATGCCGTAGTCAACGAGGTCACCTCCGCGCGCCCCATCCAGCGTCTGCCGCACACCACCTCCCGAGTATTGAAGGGTCTGGTAAACATGCGCGGCGAACTGCAGATCTGCGTATCCCTGGGCGGCGTGCTTGGTCTGGACAAGGGCGAGTCGCCGATCCGCTTCGGTTCGGTCGGCATCAGTGATCGCATGATCCACATCGAGCGTGACGGTCATCGATACGTGTTTCCGGTCACCGAGGTACAGGGCCTGGTTCGGTTTCGCGCCGAGCAGCTTGCCCAGCCCCCGACGACCGTTGTTCATGCCCGCAACAACTACATCCGCGGCGTACTCGGCCACGGCGAGCACAGTGTGGGCATGCTCGACGACGAACTGCTGTTCCACACCCTGGGCAGGAATCTCAAATGAGCAGCGGCGACTTCTCCATGGTCGATCTGTTCCGCAGTGAGGTGGAGACCCAGATCCGGGTCATCACCGAGCGGCTGATGGATCTCGAGGCCCTACCGGATGCCGAGGCCGTTACCGCCATGATGCGGGCAGCCCATACCATCAAGGGTGCGGCACGCATGGTCGATCTGGAACCGGTGGTGCAGCTCGCGCACGCCCTGGAGGACCGTCTGGTCACCCTGCAAAACGGCAGCCGGCCGCTGGATCCCGAGGCCGTGGATGCACTGCTGGCCGCCAGCGACCTGATACTCCAGCTCGCCACCGACGCCGAGGACGCTGCCCGCATCGAGGCTGCCGCCGACGAGGTGGCCGCGCGCATCGCCGATCTTTCCGCCCCTGCGGATCAGCCCAGCGAAGCGGCAACCGCCCCCGCACCGCCGGCCGGAACCTCGGTCAAAGCGGCCGAGACCGAGAGTGCGCCGAAGGCCGCAGAGCCGGAAGCGGCCCGGCCCGATGCCACCCTGCTCGAACTCTTCCGCAACGAAGCCGAAGCCCAGATCGCCATCATCAGCCAGGGTCTGCTGGGACTGGAGGCGAACCCCGGTGACCTGTCCGACGCCGAGGCCCTGATGCGCGCCGCCCATTCCCTGAAGGGCGCGGCGCGCATGCTCAAGCTGGATGCGCTGGTGGCCCTGACCCATGCCATGGAGGATGTGTTCGTCGCCGCGCAGGGCGGCAGCATCGTTATCGAGGGCGATGTGGTGGACCTGCTGCTGGCCGCCACCGATCTGGTCGGTGGTGTGACCCGGACGGCGGACATACCCGCCTGGTGCCGGCAGCACGCCGAGGCCATGCTGACACTCGGCAGGCAACTCGCCGATGTCGCCGCAGGCAAGGGTCCGGCTGCACCGCCGCCTCCACCTGCTCCGGCACCGGAAACGGCAGCGGACCACACCGGAACCGCAGAATCCGCCGCCGCGCCCACAGCCACGCCTCCGAGCGGCTCCGGCGCTGTCACCGAAAACGCCATCCGCATCTCCGCCGACAGCCTCAACCGGCTCATGGGTCTGGCGGGCGAGGTACAGGTCGAGGCGCGCTGGGTACGGCCCTTCACGGAGTCTCTGCTGAACGTCAAATACCGCCAGACCGAGCTGGTCACCCTGCTCGACCGGCTGCGTGACCGCCTGGAAGAGGAAACCTCCAGCGAATACCTGCTCGAACTGCTCAATGACGCCCGGCGACGGGCCGGCGACTGCCGCCAGCAACTGGCCGAACGGCTGGGCGAGCTCGACGAGTTCGACCGCCGCAGCCACAACCTGGCCAGCCGGCTCAACCGCGAGGTCATCGCCAGTCGCATGCGGCCCTTTGGCGACGGGGTCCACGGCTTCCGACGCATGGTGCGCGACCTCGCCCGGCAATTGGGCAAGCAGGTGCGCTTCGAGATCGAGGGACTGAATACCCGGGTCGACCGCGAAATCCTGGAAAAGATAGAGGCGCCGCTCAATCACATCCTGCGCAATGCGCTCGACCACGGCATCGAGACACCGGAGGAACGCCGCGCCGCCGGCAAGCCCGAACAGGCCACCCTGCGGCTGGAGGCCCTGCACAGCGCCGGCATGCTGTCGATCATGGTCAGCGACGACGGCCGCGGCATGGATCTCGAGGAACTGCGCGCGAGGATCGTGCGCAAGAAGCTGGTCAGCGAGGAAATGGCGCGTGACCTGACCGAGGCCGAGTTGATGGAGTTCATCTTCCTGCCCGGTTTCTCCACCCGCGATTCGGTGACCGAGATTTCCGGCCGCGGCGTCGGCCTGGATGTGGTGCACAGCGTGGTGCAGGAGATGCACGGCATCGTGCATGCCACCTCCCGTCCGGGCCAGGGCATGCGTTTCCATCTGCAACTGCCGCTGACCCTGTCGGTGATGCGCACCCTGATGGTGGAGATCGCCGGCGAGCCCTACGCCTTCCCGCTGGGCCAGATCAACCGTACCCTCAAGCTGGACCGGGGCCAGATAGAGACCATGGAGGGTCGCCAGTACTTTACCCTCGGCAACCAGCACGTCGGCCTGTTGCCGGCAAACCAGCTGCTCGGCCTGCCCGAGCCGCCACCGGAAAGCGACGAGGTCTGCGTGGTGGTACTGGGCGAGCGCCTCGAACGTTACGGCTTTGCCGTCGACCGCTTCCTGGGCGAACGCAGCCTGGTGGTGCATCCGCTGGATGCCCGCCTGGGCAAGGTCCAGGACATCGCCGCTGCCTCGATTCTGGAGAATGGCGACCCCTGCCTGATCCTGGACGTCGACGACATGCTGCGCTCCGCCGACATCCTCGCCGCGGGCGGCCGCATCGACAAGCTGGGTCAGACGCCCGCCAGGTTCTCCAGCCGCAAGGGCAAGCGCATCCTGGTGGTGGACGACTCCATCACCGTGCGCGAAGTGGAGCGCAACATGCTTGCCAACCGCGGCTACGAGGTCGAGGTCGCCGTGGACGGCATGGACGGCTGGAACGCCGTGCGCACCGGCGAGTACGACCTGGTGATCAGCGACATCGACATGCCGCGCATGAACGGCTTCGAGTTCGTCAGCCTGATCAAGCAGGATCCCCTGCTGAAGAAGCTCCCGGTGATGATCGTCTCCTACAAGGACCGGGAGGAGGACCGCCGGCGCGGCCTCGAGGTCGGCGCCGACTACTATCTGACCAAGGGCAGTTTCCATGATGAGACGCTGCTCGAGGCCGTGGCCGATCTGATAGGTGATGCCTGACATGCCCCCGAAGGACCAACCGATGCGCGTGGCGCTGGTAAACGACTCCCGCATGGCCCTGATGGCCCTGCGGCACGTGATCGAGCGCAGCGAGCGCTACTGCGTCGCCTGGGTGGCCGAGAACGGCGCACAGGCCGTGGTCCGCTGCACCGAGAGCCTGCCCGATATCCTGCTCATGGACCTGAACATGCCGGTGATGGACGGGGTGGAGGCCACGCGGCGGATCATGGCGGCAACCCCCTGCGCCATCGTGGTGGTCACGGAGAGTGTGGAGGACAAGGCCACCCAGGCCTTCGCGGCCATGGGTGCAGGCGCCCTGGATGCCCTGAACACGCCGGTACTGGGCATGGGCGGCGACACCGAGGGCCAGGACGTGCTGCTGGCCAAGCTGGACACGGTGGCACGGCTGGTCAGTGCCAATCGGCGCATGGTACCCGAGACTGCCCCCGCGGCGGCCGCCACGCCCCGGCCACCGCGGCGCAGCGAGGAGCGGCTGATCGCCATCGGCGCCTCCACCGGCGGGCCGGCCGCCCTGCGCACCCTGCTCTCCGGCCTGCCCGCGGAGCTGCCCGCGTCCATCGTCGTCGTCCAGCACGTGGACGAGCAGTTCGCCCGCAGTTTCGCCAACTGGTTGAATGAAGAGGTCTGTCTGCCGGTTCGCCTGGCCCGCACAGGGGACTTCCCTAAAGCCGGGGAGGTTTTGGTCGCTGGTAAGGAGGACCATCTGGTCCTGCAGCGGGACCAGAGGCTTGGCTATACCCCGGAGCCGGCGGACTATGCCTACCGGCCTTCGGTGAACGCCTTTTTCGACAGCGTGGCGGCCCACTGGGGCGGTCACGCCGTCGGGGTGCTGCTCACCGGCATGGGCCGCGACGGCGCGACCGGCCTAGCGGCACTGCGCCGGCGCGGCTGGACGACCATCGCCCAGGACCGCGACACCAGCGCCATCTACGGCATGCCCAGGGCGGCAGCCGAACTGGACGCGGCAAGCCGGATACTGCCGCTCGACGAGATCGCCCCGGCCCTGATCGAGGCGATGGAAACCACCACCATGGACAAGGCGGGACAGGAAACCGGATGACCGGCTCGGACACCAGGACCGACAGCATTCCGGAACGCTTCGTCGTTCTGCTGGTCGACGACCAGGCCATGGTCGCCGAGGGGGTGCGTCGTGAACTCGAATCGGAAAGCGACATCGAGTTCCACTACTGCCCCGACCCGCGCGAGGCACTGGACCGGGCAGCGGAAATCGAGGCCACGGTGATACTCCAGGACCTGGTCATGCCCGATGTCGACGGGCTGATGCTGCTGCGATTCTATCGTGCGAATCCCGCTACCCGTGACATTCCGGTCATCGTGCTGTCGTCCAAGGAAGACCCCGTGACCAAGAGCGAGGCCTTCAGCCAGGGCGCCAACGATTACCTGGTCAAGCTGCCGGATCGCATCGAACTCATCGCCCGCATTCGCGCCCACTCGCGCAGCTACATGGCCCAGAAGGAACGCGACGCGGCCTATCAGGCCCTGCGCGAGATGCAGGCGCAGCTCGAGCGCAGCAACGAACAGCTCGAAAAGAGCAACCGGGAGCTGCAACGCCTCAGTTCCCTCGATGGCCTCACCGGCATCGCCAACCGGCGCCAGTTCGACAAGGCCCTGGAGCGCGAATGGCAGCGCGCCCTGCGCAACTGCACCGAGGTCGCGCTGGTCATGGTCGACATCGACTATTTCAAGCGCTACAACGACACCTACGGCCACCAGGCAGGCGATGATTGCCTGCGCGCCGTGGCCCATGCACTGGATCACGTGGTCTATCGGCCGTCCGACCTGGTCGCCCGCTACGGCGGCGAGGAATTCGGCGTGATCCTGCCGGACACCGACCTCGCAGGCGCGCGCCAGGTCGCCGAGAAAATGGCCGAGGCAGTAAAACGTCTCGAACTGGAGCACCGCAACTCCAGGGTCGCCGACCGCGTGACCCTGTCCATCGGCATTGCCTGCGCTGCACCGCGCGGCCAGGGCGAAGCCGAACTGCTCCTCTCCGCCGCCGACCAGGCCCTGTACGCGGCCAAGCACAACGGCCGCAACCGCATCGAGGCCGTGCACCTGGCCGAGCCCGCCCCGATGCCCGCCGCCGAAACCTCGACCTCCTGACCCCTCGCCAAAGCCGGTTGGAGACCCTATCATGGTGCCCGTTGCGCACGGGCGCGGCCGATCATGCGTTGCCATCGTTCAGGAGTCGATCATGACCTTTGTCGTCACGGAAAACTGCATCAAGTGCAAGTACACGGATTGCGTGGAAGTCTGCCCTGTCGACTGCTTCCACGAAGGACCGAACTTCCTGGTCATAGATCCCGAGGAGTGCATCGACTGCACCCTGTGCGAGCCCGAGTGCCCGGCCGAGGCCATCTTCCCCGAGGACGACCTGCCGCCCGGTCAGGAGAAGTTTCTGGAACTGAACGCCGAGCTGTCCCAGGAATGGCCGGTGATCACCCAGAAGAAGGACGCGCCGCCCGATGCCGACGAATGGAACGGCGTAGCCGACAAGCTCAAGTACCTGGAGCGCTGAGCCTGCCTGCCAGGTGATCGACGCCAGCCCGCCCCGACTGATCCGGCTGCCCTGCGCGGCCGATCCCTGCGCCGAAGCCGCCCGGCTGCTGATCGACACCCCCACGCTGCCGGACCTGGGTGCTTGCCTGGTCTGGGTACCCGACCCGCGACTGCGCGCACCCCTGCTTGCGGCCCTGGAAGCGACGGCCCGGGCGGCAGGCCACAGCGCGCTGCTCGCCCCGGAAATCACCACCCTTGGCGACTGGGTGTCCCGCCAGCCGCTGGAAGTCGACGCGCCGCTGCCGCTGCCAGCCTGCGAACTGCTGCTGGTCGAGGCCCTGCGCGGCTTCGAGCGCCTGTTCGGCGATGCCGATCCCTGGTTCGCCGCCGACAGCCTGCTGGCCCTGTTCCAGGAACTGACCCGCGAGGGTGCACGGCTGGGGGACAGCGAGGATGGCTGGCAACAGCAACTCGCCCGCGCCTACGGCATTCTCGGCGAGGCACCGGTCCCCATGGGCCGCGAGGCGGCCATCGTCCACCGCCTGTGGCAGGCCTGGCACCAGCAGCTCGCCGACAGCGGCCGCATCGACCCGGCCACCGCCCACGTGCAGCGCATCGACCGGCTGGTGGCCGAGCCCCCCGCCATCGACCGGCTGCTGATCCTCGGGCAGGCCCGCTTCACGCGACCGGAACGGCGGCTGATCGAGGCCCTGGCGGAGCACACGCCGGTCACCTGGCTGGTGCAGGACACCGGCGTCGCGCTGCCCTGGCTGCCCGACTGGACTGCGGCCGCCCTGCCGGCGGACATCGCCCCGACCGGGGAGAGCCTGTTCGACCGGCTGTTCCCGGACGACGACCCTCTGCTCGCCCGGGCGGAAACGCTGCGCAGTCAGACCCCGGCACCGCCACCGGACACGGCATTCGCGATATACGCGGCGGCCGACGCCGAACAGGAGGCCCGGGCGGTCGATCTCGCCGTGCGCCGCTGGCTGCTTGCCGGCTGCCGCAACGTTGCCGTGGTCACCGAGGACCGACGGCTGGCGCGCCGGGTGCGCGCGCTGCTGGAACGCGCCGGCATCGAGCTGGTGGACAGTGCCGGCTGGGCCCTGTCCACTACCAGCGCCGCGACCGCCGTGGAGTGCTGGCTCCAGTGCGTGGAGGAGGATTTCCCGCACCAGGCACTGTTCGATCTGCTCAAGTCGCCCTTCTTTCCCGCCGCCGACCGCGAGGCGCACCTGGCCACCGTGTACCGGCTGGAGGAAGACCTGGTGCACCGCGAGGGCGTCGGCCGCGGGCTGGATCGCTACCGTCGCCACCTCGGCTACCGCAGCCGACGGCTGGGCACTGGCGCCGAGCGCAGCCATGGCGCACAGCTGCGCCTGCTCGACCGGCTGGACAGCGCTGCAACGCCCCTGCGCCCGCTGATCAGGGGCGCGCATCCGCCGCACACCCATCTGGCGGCCCTGCTGGCCTCTCTGGATACCCTCGGCCTCACCGACATCCTTGCCGCCGACGCTGCCGGCGAGTGCCTGTTGCACTGCGTGCAGGGACTCATGGGAAGCGACGAGGCCGGCGGTATCCGGCTCGCCTGGCCGGAGTTTCGCGCCTGGCTGGGACGTCGCTTCGAACAGACCTACTTCCGTCCCGGCAGCAGCAGCGGGCCGGTGCAATTGCTGAGTCTGGAGCAGAGTGCCGGCCTGCGTTGCGATGCGCTGGTACTGGCGGGCTGCGACCAGGAGTCGCTGCCGGGGCCGCTGCCGCGCAACCCCTTCTTCAACGATGCCGTACGCGCCGACCTGGGCCTGCCCACCGGGCACGACCATCGCCTCGCCCGGCGCGCCGCATTCCGCACCCTGCTTTCGGCAGCGCCCCGGCGGCTGCTGACCTGGCACCGCGAGGCCGACGGCGAGCCACGCCTGCCCAGTCCCTGGCTCGCAGGCCTGCTGGCACTGTACCGGCAGGCCTGGGGCAGGGAACCGGGTGACGATGGTCTGGACGGCCTGCTGACCCATCCCGGCAGCCGCGTCGCCGCGCCGGAACCGGCTCCCCTGCCCGAACCGCCCCGGCGTCCGGACCCTCCGCTGTCGCCGGCCCTGTGGCCCGAGCGCCTGTCACCCACCGGGCACCAGACCCTGATCGACTGCCCCTATCGCTTCCGGGCCGCGGTCGGCCTGCGGCTGACCGCCCCCGAACCCATCCGCGAGGCGCTGACCAAGGCCGAGTATGGCGAGCGGGTGCACCGCTGCCTGGAGGCCTTTCACATTGATCTGCCCGGCCTGCCCGGCCCCTTCCGCGAACCTCTGGACGAAAATCACCGCGAGGCGGCCATCGCCCTGCACCGAGCCATTGCCGAGACCGTGTTCGCCCGCGATCTGGAGGACAACTTCGAACACCGCGGCTGGCTGCATCGCTGGCTGGAGCGCATCCCCTCGCTGGTCGAGTGGGAAATCGAGCGCCACGCGGCGTGGCGAGTGAAGGCGGTCGAACAGAAACTGGCATCCACGCTTGCGCCCGGCCTGGTGCTGGCCGGGCGACTGGACCGGCTGGACACCTCGGATGCGGGAACCGCCATCATCGACTACAAGACCGGCCGCACACCGGACCAGGCCGACGTTGAGTCGGGCGAGGCGGTGCAGCTGCCGAGCTATGCCCTGCTGGCACCGGATGTGACCGGGGTGGCCTACCTGCTGCTCGACGGCGAGCGGGTAAAGACCGGGGCACTGCTGGAAGGGGACGCGCTGGCGGAACTCACCACCGACGTCCGCGAGCGGCTGGTCCAGCTTGCCGAGGACATTCGCGCAGGGGCGGGACTGCCCGCCTGGGGGGATGCCGCGACCTGCCGCTACTGCGAGATGGATGGCCTGTGCCGGCGGCCGGTCTGGGAACAGGCCGGCGCGGAGGGAGCGGCGATCGATGGCAAAAAATGAAAATGAAGAAAAGGGCGGCCCGAAGGCCGCCCAGGTCCTCGCGGGCAGTCCCGCCCGACCCGGCATCCCTGCGGGTGAGCCTTCCCTGCGCCAGTCCCGACGCTTCCTCACGCCAATCGTTTGCCGAACCGGAAATACGGCCGTCACGCTACCAGCTTTTTCCATGGAAATCGTGACGCATTCAGCACCTGGGCGTGAAACTGACACCGGTTTCAGAAAATGCTTACACAGCGGACGGGAGGCGCTGAACCAGTGAGCCATCCCCTCGACGCCACCCGCCCGGAGGTCAACGCCACTGTCCATGCCGCCGCCGGCACGGGCAAGACCTACCTGCTGGTGAGCCGGCTGATCCGGCTGCTGCTGGCCGGCGCCGAACCGGCGCGCATCCTCGCGGTGACCTTCACCCGCAAGGCCGCTACCGAAATGCTGGACCGCCTCGCCGAACGGCTGGCCGAGCTCGCAAGCCTGCCGGATGCGGCACTCGACGACGCCCTGCGCGCGCTGGGTGAAACACCGGACCCCGCCCTGCGCGCGCGGGCACGGCGGCTCCACGACCGACTGCTGTTCAGCGACCAGCCACTGCGGGTGACCACCTTCCACGCCTTCTGCCAGGAGATCCTGCAGCGCTTTCCGTTCGAGGCCGGGGTGCCGCCCGGTTTCGAACTGGCCGAGGCCGAGACCGAGCTGCGCCGTGCCGCCTGGGACGCACTCCAGGCCGAGGCCACGGCCGCACCCGACGGACCGCTTGGCCGCTGCCTGGACGCACTGCTGACCGCCTGCGGCAGCCTGCACAACCTGAAGGACGCCCTGGGTGCCTTCGTCGACCACCGCATCGACTGGTGGGCCTTCACCGCCGGGGCCGACGACGTGCTGGCACAGGCAAGCGAGCGCGCGACGGCCTTCTTCGGCATCGGCCCGGAAGAGGAACCCCTGGCGGCGCTGGCCGACCCCGAGCTGACCGTGATGCTGCGCGAGTTCGTCGAGCTGCTGGGCCGCCACCCCACCGACACCTTCAAGCAGCGTGCTGCAGACATCGACCGGGCCCTGCGCCCCGGCGTCGATCTCGCGGGCCGGATGGAACTGCTGTGCCCGGTGTTTCTCAAGACCGATGGCAAGCCACGGCTCTACAAGACCAGCAAGCGCCTGCTCAGCAAGCTGGGCAGCGAGGGCGCCGAACGCCTGCTGGAACTGGCCGATCTGCTGGCCGAACGTTGCCTCGAAATGCGCGACCGCCAGGCGCGCCAGCGCAATCTCGCCACCACACTCGCCTGGTACCGGGCCGGCCAGCGCCTGCTCGACCACTACCAGCGCATCAAGCGCGAACAGCGTCTGCTCGACTTCGCCGACCTCGAGTGGCACGCCTACCGGCTGCTCAACCTGGACGAACATGCCCACTGGGTACAGTACAAGCTGGACGCCCGCATCGACCACCTGCTGGTGGACGAATTCCAGGACACCAGCCCCACCCAGTGGCGCCTGATCCGGCCGCTGATGGAGGAACTGATGGCCGGCAACGAGGAACGCCGGCGCTCGGTATTCCTGGTCGGTGACGCCAAGCAGTCGATCTACGGCTTCCGCCGTGCCGATGCGCGCCTGTTCGCGGCCGCCGCCGACTGGCTGGCGCGGTTCCCCGGCACCGAGGCCCACGGCCTGAGCCGCTCGCGGCGTTCGGCGCGCGCCATCATCGACTGCGTGAACCGGGTATTCGAACATCCGGAGCAGACCGGCCTGCTGGCCGACTTCGAGCACCACGACACCTTCCATGGCGATCTGTTCGGCCGGGTGGAACTGCTGCCGCTGGTCGAACCCGCCGAGGCCGAAACGGAGTCCGCCGCAGCACTGCGCGATCCCCTGCGCCGCCCCCGCCCCGAACGGGCGGACGACCCCCACTACCGCGAAGGGCAGCTCATTGCGCATCGCATTCGCGTACTGCTCGACTCGGGCATGGTGATCGGCAGCGGCGAGGCGGCCCGCACTCTCGATGCCGGCGACATCTGGATCCTGCTGCGCAATCGCACCCACGCCGAGAGCTACGAGCGCGCCCTGCGGGATGCCGGCATCCCCTACCTGGGCACCGCGCGCGGGGCCCTGCTCGACAGCCTGGAGGTGCGCGATCTGGAGGCCCTGCTCACCACCCTGGCGACCCCGTTCGACGACCTTGCCCTGGCCCAAGTACTGCGCTCGCCCCTGTTCGCCGTGACCGATGCCGATCTCGAGGCCCTGGCCGTCGGCGAGGGCCGCTGGTTCGACCGCCTGCTGCGGCATGACTGGCCGGCGGATTCGGCGCTGGCGCGAGCCGCCCGCCTGCTCGGGCGCTGGCATCCCCTGGCGGGTGCCCTGCCGGTCCACGATCTGCTCGACCGCATCTACCACGAGGGCGAGGTACTGGCCCGCTACGATGCCGCGTCCCCGGACAGCCTGCGGCCACGCGTGCTGGCCAATCTGGAGCGGCTGATGGACCTGGCACTGGAAGTGGACAGCGGTCGTTACCCCAGCCTGCCCCGCTTTCTGCTGCGCCTGGGTGAGCTGCGCGAACGCGCCGGGGAGGGGCCGGACGATGCCGTTGCCCAGGCCGGCGCCCGGGTGCAATTTCTTACCGTGCACGGGGCCAAGGGGCTGGAGGCGCCGGTGGTGTTCCTGGCCGATGCCGCCGGGACGGCGAACAGTCGCCGCGCCTGGCAGGCACTGGTCGACTGGCCACCCGATGCCGAGCGGCCGCGATGGCTGCTGCCCGACCCGGGCGGCAAAGGGCGCGACTCGGCCCTGTCCGGGCTGCTCGACCGGCAGCGCGAAACCGAACGGCGCGAGGACGCCAACCTGCTCTATGTCGCCCTCACCCGCCCGCGGCAGATGCTGGTGGTCAGCGGCTGCCGGCCGCGTCGGGGCGACGGGCTCGGCTGGTATGGCATGCTGGCCCGCGCACTGGACGCCACCGACACCCTCGACGCGGGCGAGGCATGGCACTGCGAAACGGGCATCCCGGCTCATCCGGCTGCCCGCCAGGCCCCGCCCGAGCCCGAAGCCATCGCGCCGGACCCGGCGCTGTCACGCCCGGTAGCGGCGCCGCCGACCCTGGTGCGGCTCGCGCCCAGCCGACAACTCGACGAATGGGCGGCCGAGGCGGGCGACGCCGACGGGCGGGTGCGCGGCCTGGCACTGCACCGGCTGCTGGAACTGCGGACACCGCCCGCACCGGTGGAACCGGGTCCCGCGCGTCGCCAGCTGGCCGCGGAACTCGGGCTGGCACCCGGGCATCCGTTGCTGGACGAATGGTCGCAGGAGGCAGGTGCGGTCCTGGCGGATCCCGCGCTCGCCTTTCTGTTCGATCCGGCGGCCAGCCGCCGGGCATGGAATGAGTGCCCGTTGACCTGCCGCACCGACGACGGCCGGCTGGTGGACGGCGTGGTGGATCGCATGCTGCTGTTCGACGACCGGCTGCTGATCGTCGACTACAAGACCCATCGGGTGGACGCCGCCGGCGCGGAGGCGCTTGTCACCAGATTTCTGCCCCAGATGCGGCTGTATCTCGAGGCCGGCCGGCGCCTCTGGCCGGAGACACCCGTGGAAGGCGCCCTGCTATTCACCCATTGCCGCCGGCTTGTCCCCTGCACGCCTTGAAAGGCCGCCGACCGGCCCCATGTCTACGGCCGGGTGCCCGCAGCCCTTGAACCGCTCGCGACATTGCCTTGAACACGACTATGCATGGACTGTACGAGAACAGAGTGATGAGCAATTCCCCCCACGTCATCGAAACGGGCCAGCACGACTTCGAACAGGCCGTGATCGCCCGCTCGCACGAGGTACCGGTGTTGGTGGACTTCTGGGCCGAATGGTGCGGCCCCTGCAAGATGCAGCTACCCATCCTGCTGCGGCTGGCGGACGCCTACCAGGGGCGTTTCGTCCTGGCCAAGGTCAACACCGATGTCGAGCAGGAACTGGCCGCACGTTTCGGGATCCGCAGCATTCCCACCATGAAACTGTTCGTGAACGGCGGGGTGGTGGAGGAGATCACCGGCGCGCAGACCGAGTCTGCGCTGCGCGAACTGCTGGATCGCCATATCGAACGCGAATCCGACATGCTGCGCCACCAGGCGCTGGAGAAGGCCGCCGCGGGCGACCGCCAGGAGGCGTTGCGCCTGTTGCGCGAGGCCGGCCGGCAGGACCCCGACAATCCGCGTATTGCCCCGGACTTCATCCGCGTGGCCATTGACGCCGGCGAGCTGGAGGCGGCCCAGCAGGCGCTGGCCGCCCTGCCCATAAGCCGGCGCGAGGACGATGACATCCGTGCCTTGCGCGCCTCGCTGGAACTGGCGCGCCAACTGGCGGACGCGCCGCCGCTGGAAGAGCTGGAACGCAGGGTTGCGGACCAGCCGGACGATCTGCAGACGCGCGAGGCGCTGGCGGCACGCCTCGCCGCAGACGGGCGGTACGAGGAAGCCCTCGACCAGTACCTGGAAATCCTCAAACGGGATCGCGACTACAACGAGGGCGCGGCGCGCAAGGGCATGCTGGCCATCTTCGAACTGCTCGGCAACCAGGGCGATCTGGTTAGCCGCTACCGGCGCCGCCTGGCCATGTATCTCTACTGAGGCGCGGCTGCGGTCTGATCGAGCATCTGCTCCAGCCGGGCCGCCGGCACATAGCCGGGAATGATCCGGCCGTTCTCGAGAACGATCGCAGGCGTGCCGCGCAGGCCCAGTTCCTGCACCAGGCGCAGGTGGCGATCGACGGGGTTGTCGCACTGTGCCGGTTCGGGGTCCTTGCCCTGCTTGGCGGCGGTCAGGGCCGCGCGACGATCCTTGGCACACCATACCGAGCGCGCCTTGTGGTAGGACGGGGTATCCGGCCCGCTGCGCGGGAAGAACAGGTAGCGCACGGTGATGCCGCGGCGGTTCAGTTCCGGCACCTCGGCATGCAGCTTGCGGCAGTAGCCGCAGTCGATATCGGTGAATACCGTGATGACATGCTTCTGCTTCGGTGCCGGGAACAGGATCATGTTGTCCTCGCCCAGCTCGCGCAGCTCGGCCAGCAAGAGCTGCGACCGCCGCTCGGCGGTCAGGTTGCGCTGCGAACCCAGTTCCATGATGGCCCCCTGGATCAGGTAGCGGCCGTCGCTGCTGACGTAGACCACCTGCGGCCCGAAGGTCACCTCGTAGACCCCGGGCACGACCGATTCGGCAATGCTGTCGGGGCTCATCCCGGGCAGGGCCCGGGAAAGTGCCTGACGCACCTGGTCAGGTTGGGCGTGGGCAAGAGTGAGCGCGGAGAGCAGCAGGAGAAAAAACAGTTTCTTGACGAGATGCATCACAAGGTTTCCCGGAGTCGGTGGCGTCAGGGACGGCGGCCATTGTGCGCCATGAACGGCGGTCCGGCAAACAGTGCCGGCGGCAGGACAACAGACCACGGAAAGGCGGGAAAGTTGCTCAGCCGCGCGGATGATGGCTGGCATGCAGTTCGCGCAACCGCTCGCGGGCAATGTGGGTGTAGATCTGGGTGGTGGACAGGTCGCTGTGGCCCAGCAGCATCTGCACCACGCGCAGGTCGGCGCCGTGATTGAGCAGGTGGGTGGCAAAGGCATGGCGCAGGGTGTGCGGCGACAGGGTGCTGCCGATACCCGCAACACGCGCGTAATGCTTGATGCGATGCCAGAAGGCCTGCCGGGTCAGCGGCGCGCCGCCGCGTCCGGGAAACAGGTACTCGCTGTCGCGACCGTTCAGCAACGTGGCGCGGGTATCCTCGAGGTAGCGCACCACCCAGGCCAGCGCCTCCTCGCCCAGCGGCACCAGTCGTTCCTTGCTGCCCTTGCCGGTGATACGCAACACACCCTGGCGCAGGTTCACCTGATCGAGCCGCAAGCCCACCAGCTCGGATACCCGCAGGCCGGCAGCATAAAGCACCTCGAGCAGGGTACGGTCGCGCACACCCACCGGGGTCGAGGTGTCCGGCGCCGCCAGCAGGGCATCCACCTCGGCCTCGCTCAGCGATTTCGGCAGCGGACGACCCAGCTTGGGGGATTCTATGTTGAGGGTCGGGTCGACCTCGACGCCCCCCTCGCGCAGGCGATGGCGATAGTAGCGCCGCAGGGTGGACAGCAACCGTGCCACGCTGCGTGCGCTGCGCTTGCGCTCGCCACACAGCTTGAGATAGTCCAGTACGTGGACGCGTGACACCTCGTCCAGGGAAAGATCGCCGGCGGCCAGCCAGCGCGCGAAACCGTTGAGGTCGGACCGATAGGCGGAGAGTGTATGAGGGCTGAGTCCTTCCTCGATCCATAGTGCATCGAGAAAGGATTCGATTCGGGACAGGTTCGTCCCGGTCAGGCTGGCGAGCTCGGAAGCCGCTGCTGCTGGTTCCTGCAAGACGGATTCGGACTCCGATTGCATCAGGGAATGGTGCTACCTTACTCACATGCACTGGGGCAACGCAAGTCTTTCCTGGCCCGCGCAAACCGGAACGGAAGCGACCCGATGAACGAAACCGCCTCACACCAGGCCGTACTCGACATCCTGCGCGATCTGCTCGCCGAACTGCACGGCGACCGCATACCGCCCGATGTGACTCTTGCCAGCCATCTGGAACAGGACCTGGGCATCGACAGCCTCGGCCGCGTGGAACTGCTGATGCGGATTCGCACGCAACTCGGCCTCGATGTTGCCGAGGATGAAATCTTCGAAGTGGTGACCGTCGGCGACCTACTGTCGCGCCTTGGCGTTGCAGCGGACACGCGCGCAGAAACACCGCTGCCGACGCCAACGGCTGCACCCGACGGGCAAGTGCGGTGGCCGGCTCAGGCGGAAAGCCTCAATGCGGTGCTGGCGTTTCATGCCGAGCGACTCGGCGACCGACCCTATCTCACCTTCCTTGCGGGCAGCGGGGTGCAGACGCTGACCCATGCACAGCTCTTCGAACGTGCCGGCCGGGCGGCCGCAGCGCTGCGCGCCCACGGCGTGGAACCGGGCGACCGGGTGGCACTGATGCTGCCCTCGGGCTTCGAGTTCTTCGACGCCTTCTACGGCACGCTGTGTGCGGGCGCCGTGCCGGTCCCCCTGTACCCGCCCGCCAGCAAGGCCCGGATCGAGGCCTTCCTGCTGCGCCAGGCGGGCATCCTCGACAACGCCGGCACACGGGTATTCGTGACCAGCGAGCAGATACGGCCCTTTGCCCACGCCCTGCGCCAGCAGGTGGCCGCGCTGGAGCACATCCTGCCGGCCTCGGTGCTGACCCGGGAACGCGGTCACGTCTGCCTGCCGCGCAAGGCCGACGACCTTGCCTTCCTGCAGTACACCTCGGGCAGTACCGGCCAGCCCAAGGGGGTGATGCTCACGCATGGCAATCTGCTGGCCAACGTGCGCGCCATGGGCCAGGCTGCGCGGGTGGATCCGGGCGAAGACCTGTTCGTGAGCTGGCTGCCCCTGTATCACGACATGGGCCTGATCGGCGCCTGCCTGGGCTCGCTCTACCATGCCCTGCCGCTGGTACTGATGTCTCCGCTCAGCTTCATCAGCCGGCCGCAGCGCTGGCTGCAGGCGCTGCACGACTATCGCGGCACGCTGTCGGCAGCGCCCAACTTCGCCTACCAGCTCTGCGCCAGCCGGCTCGAGGACAGCGACATCGAGGGCCTGGACCTGTCCCGCTGGCGACTCGCGTTCAATGGCGCCGAACCGGTGCATGCGCAGACCATCGAACGCTTCTGCAGCCGCATGCAGCGCGCAGGTTTCCGGCGCGAGGCCATGACCCCGGTGTACGGCCTGGCCGAGAACGCCGTTGGCCTGTGCTTCCCACCGCCGGGACGCGGACCACGTTACGACACCGTCGACCGGCAAAGGCTGGTGTCGGAAGGCATCGCCGAACCGGTGGAGGCCCGCGCGGAGGATGCCACCGAGATCGTGGGCTGCGGTCTCGCCCTGCCCGATCACGAGATTCGGGTCGTGGATGCGCAGCGACGGCCCTTGCCCGACCGGCGGGTGGGCGAGATCCAGTTCCGCGGGCCTTCAGCCACGCAGGGCTATTTCCGCAATCCCGAGGCGACTGCTGCCCTGGTCGACGGTGAATGGCGCAACACCGGCGACCGCGGCTACCTGGTCGAGGGTGAGATCTTTCTCACCGGCCGCATCAAGGAAATCATCTTTCGTGCCGGTCGCAACCTGTACCCCTACGAACTGGAACAGGCCATCGGTGATCTCGAGGGCATTCGCAAGGGCGGAGTGGCCGTGTTCGCCGCCATGCCGCCGCAGGGCGGCGAGGAAAGGCTGGTGGTGGTGGCGGAAACCCGGGAACGCAGTACCGAACGGCGCAAGGCACTGGTCGAGCACATTCGCGAGCTGTCGATGACGCTGCTCGACACGGCGCCCGACGACATCCTGCTGACCCCGCCACGCACGGTACCCAAGACCTCCAGCGGCAAGATCCAGCGCGCCGAGTGTGCGCGCCGCTACCGGGAAGGCAGGCTGCTGCCGGACGGCCGCGGCGGCGGTTCGCTCCGCGTGCGGCTGGCGCTCGGGGTTCTGCTGGCGGCGGGCCGGCGCGGACTACGCCGCGGCGGCCGGCTGCTCTATGCCGGCTGGGCCTGGCTGGCGGCGATCGCGGTCGCGCTGCCGAGCCTGCTGCTGGTCCTGCTCGCGCCCGGACGGCGCACAGCGCAACGCGTGGCTCACGTCGGAGCGCGCGCCCTGCTGTGGCTCGCCGGCCTGCCGCTGCGCGTCGAGGGGGAAAACCGGCTGCCGGCAGGACGGCCCTTGGTCCTGGTCGCCAACCACGCCAGCTATCTGGACGCGCTGGTGCTGATCGCGGCACTCGACCACCCGCTGCACTTCGTGGCCAAACGCGAGCTGGCGAATCACCCGCTGCTGCGCGCCTTCCTGCGCCGACTGGGCACCGAATTCGTGACCCGCAGCGACGTGCGCGCGAGTGTTGCCGAGACCGAGGCACTGGTCGCTCGGGTGGCGGCCGGCGACGCGGTGGTGTTCTTTCCCGAGGGCACCTTCACCGAGGCCAGCGGCCTGCGCCCCTTTCGTCTCGGCGCCTTCCGCATCGCCGCCGATACCGGGACGCCGGTCGTTGCGGTGGCCCTGCGCGGCACCCGAGAGGTGCTGCGCGGCGACCGCTGGCTGCCCCGCCATGGCCGGCTGGAGGTCATCGTCGGCAAGCCGCTGGAGCCCGCCGGCAACGACTGGGCCGCGGCAATCGCCCTGCGTGATGCCGCCCGCCGCTTCATCCTCGAACACACCGGCGAACCCGATCTGGCCGGCTCGGCCAGCATTGCCCTGCCCGCGGGTACGTCGGACCCGTAGCTATTAACCCGGCAACCAAAATATATCGTGTTCAGGATGCAGAGAAAGCCGCTGAACAAGGCGTGGCTCGCCGGCAATGGCCCAGCCCTTGGCAAGCGCCACAACGCAGTGCAGGGGCTTTCTCTGCATCCCTGACAGGTTCAAGATCAAGGGAAAGGCCGGGCTGTGCCGTCCCGCGCTGCGTACCTCCGGATCAGGGTTCGAGGACGATGCTGCCCGACACCGTGACCTGCACCCTCGATTCGCCTGCCTCCAGACCGGGGGCGGCGACATCGGCTTCCATGGCCAAGGCCCGTGCCCGCACCATGGGCACTGCCGCTTGCGGCGCCGTGATCACCTGCGCCTCGTACAGCCGGTGGCCGGCTGCGCCGAAGGCGCGGGCGAGCTGTGCGGCACGGGCGCGGAACGCGGCCACGGCGCGATCGATCAGCCGGGACTCGACCTCGGCCCGCGTGGCATCCGACAGCAGAAAGCGGGTGGAACGCACCTGCAGGCGACCCTGCAGCGTCGCCATCAGGCCCGCGATCGCCGCGACATCGCCGCCTTCCAGCCAGAGTTGCTGGCTACCGCGCCAGCGCAGCGGGCGATCCTTGTAGCGCATCGGGACGATGCTGTACTCGCCGGTCTGCACCGTCACCCCGCTCACCGCCCGCGCACGCTCCAGCGCCCAGGTCATGGTGCGGTTGATGGCGTCGGCCACTTCGTCCGGCGTGCCCTGTTCGGCCTCGGCCTGGAGCATCACGCGCAGGCGGTCATTGGCAACCGCCTCTGTCTCGGTCACCTGGAACTGAATGCGCCCGTCCGCAGGCGCTTCCTCGCCGGCCACCAGCGGAGCGGCCCATAGGCCCAGTAGAAGCAACAGTATCCTCATCTCTATCCCCTGCCTTGCGATCCAATGCCTCCACCGTGGGCCACCGCTTCTCCCCCTGTCAAGCGTCATGGCCCTGCCGGCCCGCTTCCGCCTTGGCGCAACATGCGGGTGGGCGGGTAGAATGCACCTCCTCCGACGCAACGAATTCACCCATGGGCACAGAGGCAATACAAGGCGCCGAACGACCGCTGGGCCTGATCCTGGCCGGTGGCCGGGGCCGGCGCATGGGCGGCCGGGACAAGGGCCTGATCGAATACCGGGGCCGCGCCCTGGTGACCTGGCCGCTGGCCGCCCTGGCCGCGGTTACACCCGATGTCGTCATCAGCGCCAATCGCAACAGCGAAGACTACGCCCGCCTCGGTCATCCGGTGATCGCGGACCGGCTGACCGACTTCCAGGGACCGCTCGCCGGCATCGCCGCGGCACAGGCAGCATGCCCTGGCCGCAGCCTGCTGGTGGCACCCTGCGATGCACCCGCCGCGACGCCCGAGCTGTTCGAGCGACTGCTGGCAGCGCTGGCAGGGGGCGCGACGGCCGCGGTCGCCCATGACGGAGAGCGCCTGCAACCGACCTTCGCCGCACTGGCCGCGGACAGCGCAACGGCCCTGCAGGACTGGCTGGCGCGCGGCGAACGCGGACTGGGCGCCTTTTTCGAACACATCGGCGCGGCGCACTGCGACTGCAGCGACCATCCCGAATGGTTCGACAACCTCAACCGCCCGCAGGACCTGCATGCCGGGACCGGAGTCTCCTCGTGAACATGGACACGCCCCTGCCCCTGCTCGGCTTCGCCGCCTTCAGCGGCACCGGCAAGACCACGCTGCTCGAGCGGCTGATCCCGTTGCTGCGCGAACAGGGCCTGCGCATCGCGCTGGTCAAGCACACCCACCATGACTTCGACATCGACCGCCCCGGCAAGGACAGCTACCGGTTGCGCGAGGCCGGGGCGGAGCAGGTGCTGCTGGCCTCGAACCGGCGCTGGGCACTGCTGGTGGAAACACCCGGCCAGGACGAGGCCGATCTCGGCGAACTGCTGCGGCACATCGACGCCGGCCGTGCCGATCTCGTTCTGGTGGAAGGCTTCCGCCACCTCGCCATCCCCAAGATCGAACTGCACCGCGAGGCCACTGGCAGGCCCTGGCTCCATCCCGACGACCCGAACATCATTGCCGTGGTCAGCGACCGGCCGCCGCAGGCCGCGCTGCCCTGGTTTTCCTTCGATGACCTGCCCGCCATCCGTGACTTCGTGATGGCACAGGTCGCCCGACCCACGGAGAACGACCGCTCATGACTTCACCCAGCCCCAGCGATCCCTGTGCCGCGCCCGGCGGCCTGCTCACCGTCGACGAGGCCCGGGCCCGCCTGCTCGACCTTGCCCGGCCCGTCGGCGGCGTGGAACAACTGGCCATTCGCAGCGCCCTGGGCCGGGTGCTGGCCGAGCCGGTGATCTCCACCCTGGATGTCCCGCCCTACGTCAATTCCGCCATGGACGGCTATGCGGTTCGCGGTGCCGATCTGCCGGTCGAGGGCGAGGTGCGCCTGCGCCTGGTCGGCAAGGCCATGGCCGGGGCGCCCAGCGATCGCGCCGTGGGCGAAGGCGAGTGCATCCGCATCATGACCGGCGCCATGATGCCCGAGGGGGCCGATACCGTGCTCATGCAGGAAGCGGTGAAGGTCGAGGAGGAGACGGTCGTCGTCGGTCCCGGTCACCAACCCGGCGAGAACGTGCGCCACAAGGGCGAGGACATGGCCATCGGCGATTGCGTGCTGGAACCGGGCCGCCGCCTGCTGCCGGCCGACATCGGCCTGCTGGCCTCGCTGGGCATCCCCGAGGTACGGGTCCATCGCCGCCTGCGGGTCGCCTTCTTCTCTACCGGCGACGAGCTGGTACCGCTGGGCCGCCCGCTGGCACCCGGCCAGATCTACGACAGCAACCGCTATACCCTGCACGCCATGCTCACCCGGCTGGGCGTGGTGCTGCTGGACATGGGCATCATCCCCGACGATCGAGAGGCCGTGCGTGCAGCCTTCCACGATGCCATGACCCAGGCCGACGTGGTGATGACCTCCGGCGGCGTGTCCGTGGGCGAGGCCGACTATGTCAAGCAGACGCTGGACGAGCTGGGCAAGGTGGACTTCTGGCGCATGAAGATGAAGCCCGGCAAGCCGCTCGCCGCCGGCCGCCTCGGTGATGCCCTGTTCTTCGGCCTGCCGGGCAACCCGGTCTCGGTAATGGCCACCTTTTACCAGTTCGTGCAGCCGGCGCTGCTGCGCATGGCGGGCGCGCTGCCCGAGGAACCACTGATCCTGAAGGTACGCGCCGCCGAACGCCTGAAAAAAAGCCCCGGGCGGCTGGAATACCAGCGCGGCCGCCTGCGGCGCGGCGCCGACGGCGAATGGGAAGTGGTGTCTACCGGCCGTCAGGGTTCGCACGTGCTCACCTCCATGAGCCGCGCCGACTGCTTCATCATCCTGCCCGCCGAGTCCGGCGACGTGGCCGCGGGTGAAACGGTCGAGGTCCAGCCCTTCGCAGGCCTGGTCTGAGCATGCTGGAGTGGCCGGCGTGGCGGGATCCTGAATCCCTGCCCGTCCGCAGCCATATGCGAACATTGGATTAGCGGAAGGAAAGGTCTTCATGGACATCGAAAACGACAACAATGGCGTGGACGCCGAACGCATCGACGACCCGGACGCGGCCCATGGCGAGCTGGCGCGCGCCGAGGACGTGCTGCCGACCACGCTGCACCTGCTGCCACTGACCGAACGCCCCTTCTTTCCCGCCCAGGGCGTACCCATCCTGATGAACGACACGCCCTGGATCGAAACGGTGGAGGCCATCGGCGAGACACCGCACCATCTGGTGGGTCTGGTGCTGGCCGATGCCGCGGAGGCCGATCACGCCAAACCCATCGATTTCCATGGTGTCGGTACCGTTGTGCGCATGCATCACCCGGTACGCAATTCGGGCAAGATCCAGTTCATCGCCGAGGGGCTGAAGCGCTTCCGGATCCTGGAATGGCTGTCGGAACGACCGCCGTTCGTGGCCCGGGTCGAGTATCTGGAAGACATCCTCGGCAACGAGGACGAGCTCAAGGCCTACGCGATTGCCATCATCAACACCCTCAAGGAGCTGGTTCCCATGAACCCGCTCTACAGCGAGGAACTCAAGTTCTTCCTCAACCGCTTCAATCCCAACGAGCCCTCGGCGCTGACCGACTTCGCCGCCAGCCTGACCACTGCGGCGCGGGACGAACTGCAGGAAATCCTGGAGACGGTACCGGTACTGGACCGCATGAAGAAGGTGCTGATCCTCATCAGGAAGGAAGTCGAGGTCGCCAGGCTTCAGACCAAGATCCGCGAACAGGTCGAGGAACGCATGAGCGAGCAGCAGCGCAAGTTCTTCCTGCGCGAGCAGCTCAAGGAGATCCAGAAGGAACTGGGCATCGCCAAGGATGATCGCACCGCCGACCTGGAGCGGTTCCGCGAACGCATCGAGGGACTGGAGGTGCCGGAAGCGGCCATGGCGCGCATCGAGGAGGAGATGGACAAGCTCTCGGTGCTGGAGTCGGGCTCACCCGAGTATGCGGTCACCCGCAACTACCTTGACTGGATGACAGCCCTGCCCTGGGGCCGGCTGTCCGAAGACAATCTGGACCTGGACCATGCACGCAAGGTGCTCGACCGCGATCACGACGGCCTTGAGGACGTCAAGCAGCGCATTCTGGAATTTCTGGCCGTAGGTCACCTCAAGGGCGAGGTCGCGGGTTCGATCCTGCTGCTGGTGGGCCCACCCGGTGTCGGCAAGACCTCCATCGGCCGCTCGGTGGCCGAGGCCCTGGACCGCAGGTTCTACCGCTTCAGCCTGGGCGGCATGCGTGACGAGGCCGAGATCAAGGGCCATCGCCGCACCTACATCGGCGCCATGCCCGGCAAGTTCATCCAGGCCATCAAGGAGGCCGGCGTCGCCAATCCGGTGATCATGCTCGACGAAATCGACAAGATCGGCGCATCCTACCAGGGCGACCCGGCCTCTGCGCTGCTGGAGGTTCTGGATCCGGAACAGAACAGCGAGTTCCTCGATCACTACCTGGACGTGCGCTTCGACCTGTCGAAGGTGCTGTTCATCTGCACCGCCAACCAGCTCGACAGCATTCCCGGACCCCTGCTGGATCGCATGGAAGTGATCCGCCTTTCCGGCTACATCACCGAAGAAAAGCTGGCCATCGCCAAACACCATCTGGTGCCGAAGCTGCTCGGCCAGGCAGGCGTGCCGCGCGGCGCCATCCAGTTCACGGATGCCGCGCTGCGCCGCATCATCGAGGGCTATGCGCGCGAGGCCGGCGTGCGGAATCTCGAGAAACAGATCCGCCGGATCATCCGCAAGCTGGCCATCGGCATCGTACGCGCCGGCGGCAAACCGGGCCGGCAGCGGGTGTCCGCATCCGAGGTCGAACGGCATCTGGGCAAACCGCTGTTCAGCCGCGAGAAGCCCTTCAGTGGCGTGGGCATCGTCACCGGCCTGGCCTGGACGCCCATGGGCGGCGCCACCCTCAACATCGAGGCGACGCTGGTGCACACCAAGAACCGGGGCTTCAAGCTGACCGGCCAGCTCGGCGACGTGATGCGGGAGTCGGCGGAAATCGCCTACAGCTATGTCGCCAGTCACCTCGAGGACTATCAGGGCGACCCGGCCTTCTTCGACGAGGCCTTCGTGCACCTGCATGTCCCCGAGGGCGCCACACCCAAGGACGGCCCCTCGGCGGGCATCACCATGGCCACCGCCCTGCTGTCACTGGCGCGCCGGCGGCGGGTACTGCGCAATCTGGCCATGACCGGGGAGCTGACACTGACCGGGCAGGTGCTGCCGGTGGGCGGCATCAAGGAGAAGGTGATCGCCGCACGCCGCTCGGGCGTGAAGACACTGATCCTGCCCGAGGCCAACCGCGGCGACTACGAGGAAGTGCCCGAGCACATTCGCAAGGGTCTGACGGTGCACTTCGCGAAGCACTATCGCGACGTCGCGGCTATCGCCTTCGACAAGAACTGATTCCGGTCGTCCGGCGACCTCTGCGTTACAGCCGCGCGGGCCGGTAGGATGGGTAAAGCGAAGCGTGCCCATCAATCGGCCCGCTTTACGCTCGTGTTGTGCCGCGGCCGGAACCCTGAAGGGCAATGGGCACGGTCCTGCGGGCCTTTGCCCGCCCTACGGCACTGCGTCACTGCTCGGCGTTACACCTTCATGGCCGGGATGACAGGGTCCCTCAGCCCTGCTGTTGCTGCTGTGCCTCGATGTCCTTGCGCACCTGATCCATGTCCAGCTCCTTCGCCTTGCCGATCAGTTCCTCGAAGGCATTGGCGGGCAGCATGCCGGGCTGGGCGAAGATGATGATGCGATCGCGGAAGATCATCAGGGTGGGGATGGAACGGATCTGGAAATGGGCCGCCAGCTCCTGTTCCTTTTCGGTGTTGATCTTTCCGAAGACGATGTCGGGGTGCTTCTCCGAGACCTCCTCGAAGATGGGCGCGAAGTTCTTGCAGGGTCCGCACCAGTCGGCCCAGAAATCGATGATCACGAAATCGTTGTTGGTGATGACGTCTTCAAAGTTTTCCTTGGTCAGTTCGACAGTGGCCACAAATCTTCTCCAGTCGGCCTGAAGGGCCTTGCATGAGAGGGTTGGGGAAACGTCGCCGGAGGGCGATGGCGAAGGGATTCAGCCCTTCTCGCCACCGTTGTCGGCGGCAGGCGGCTTTTCGGGCGCCAGATAGGTGGTGTCCAGCTCGATGCGGTCACGGCCCATCCGCTTGGCACGATACAGGGCTTTGTCGACGCGTTCAACGAAGGCACTGCTGGTTTCGCCGGGCTTGTACAGCGCCAGCCCGGCGGAGAAAGTGGGCATGGAATAGACCTGGCCGTTGAGGTGCCAACGGATCTCGGCGCAGCGCTGGCGCACCTTCTTCAGCGCCCGCATGGCACCCTCGGCATCGGTGTTCGGCAGCAACACGGCGAATTCCTCCCCGCCGTAGCGGGCCACCAGGTCATGGTGGCGGAAGATGGAGAGGATGCTCTTGGCATATACCCGCAACACCTCGTCGCCGGCGGCGTGACCGAACTTGTCATTGATCTCCTTGAACTTGTCGAGGTCGATCAGGGCCAGAGACAGCGGGAAACCGTAGCGCTGCACACGCGCCACCTCGTCTTCCAGGCGACGCAGGAAGGCGCGGCGGTTGGACAGGCCGGTGAGTTCGTCGGTCAGACTGAGCAGGCGGACCCGGGTCAGCTCGTCGGTGAGCTGGCGGCTGTCCGACTCCACCATCTGCAGGTACTGGTAGGTCTTGTCGAGCTTGTCGGCCAGTTCGTGGTGGCCTTCCATCAGGCGCTCGATCTCGTGGACCAGGGTTGAGCGCAAGGTCTCCAGATCGGTGACGTCCGAGGCCTGGCGGACCTCGTTGAGCACCACCTCGAGCAGAACGCCGAATTCCTGGTTCTGGCTGATGGTGTCCAGCACCCGGTGCGCCAGCCCGGCCTGGATCTCCTCGATGTCCCGACGGCGGGCATCGATCTCGTGCTGTACCACCGAGGAGGACACCAGTTCCTCGCCCAATTCCTCGGGACTGAGCGGCTCGTAGTCCAACACCGTCTCGCGACGCAGGGTGGCCGGCTCGCGGCCTTCCTCGACTTCCATGGTCGGCGATTCGAGCCGGTCGGCAGTCGTGTCCCTGATCGCGGCGGATGGGTCCACCTTTTCTTCCGGCTCCGCCGGCTGCTGGGCCGAGGATCCGACGGCCGGCTCCGCAGCCGGCGCCGTACCGGTTTCCAGGGGTGCCTCGACGATACCGAAGGCGGCCAGCAGGGGGCGCACCGCGTCACGCAGAGTGGATTCCTGCACCCGGTCGAGGCGGGAGATCTGGTCGGCGTAGACGTCGATGTAGTCGCGCAGGGCGTGCAGGTCCGGTAGGCTCAGCGGCGGCTGCAGACGCCCGGCCAGCAGCTTGACCTGCACCTGGAGCGGCGAACCGGGATGGAGGTGCTGGGCATAGACATCGAGCAGGCTGTTGGCGATACCGGCGTAGGCCTGCTGCACGCCGAGATGGGTCTCGGTCATCTCGCGCAGCATGCGTTCCACCTGGCGATAGATCACGGCGCCCGCTGGCGACTGGCGCAGGGCATCCAGAAGCCGCAGGAGCTTGCGCGCCGAAACGGCCTCGAACGAATCTGTATCTCCTGAACCAGCCATCAGAGAAATGGTTCTCCCGCACACCACATCCCTGTGCACAGAACGCGGACCCGGGGCCCGTTCCTTGTTTGAATGGCGTTGCGCTGTCGGTTGCTGCCGCGGGATGGGCCGTCGAACGGCACCTGTCCCCCCACTCGCCTCTCTCGCCTGCGAGCCGCCCGCTTGTTATCGGGATCGTCCGGGCTCGTCGCAAAACCTGTGGTGTTGTTGCTTGTCATGACCGCACCCCGCGATATGCGCGGAGACAGGTACCGTTAAGGTACCCCGAAGCGGCGCGCCACCACAAACCGGGAACGCCACTGTAAACAATCCCGACACATCTGCCGACCGGAAGCGGACAAGGGCCGCAACCGCCGCGGCCGACCGCCCCCCTTACCCGATGAACGTGAATTTTTTAATATATTTCAAATATTTATTCATTTTCCATTACTACGCTCGAGCGGTTGGAAAAGACGGGCAAAGCAGCATCTTGTAAGCCTATTCTTACAGAAGATGACTGAAATTCAGGAGGGTTGATATGTGAAAAACGATGGGAAGGTCGGCAAAAAGTGCCGGTTTTTTGGCGACGAAATGTCGGCGGCAGATCAGTCGGCAGCGAGTTGACGGGCCATGAAGTCGAGCGCGGCCACGTCCTCGAGCAGGGCATCGAGCTGACCCTCGACCGCGCCGGCATCCAGGCCGAGTACCTTGAGACTCTCGGACGGCAGCTCGCCAGACGGGGCATCGCCAATCTCCTGCCGCTTGAGCAGGTGGTCGGCCAGCAGCACCAGATGGGGGTAGACCTCGTGTTCGCCCCGGTAACCGGGATTGTGGTGCTCGCGCAGGGTCACAATGATCTCGTCAGGCATCTTCCAGGCCGCCATCAGCCAGGCACCGATCTGGCTATGGCCCATCTCCATCAGGTTCTGCGCCTGCCCCATGCCCAGCACACAGCGCTCCAACGCGGTTACCGGCGTACCCGGCTGGGCGGCAACCAGCTTGTTGAGCAGCTTGAACTCGGGCGGAAACAGATGGCCGAGCAACAGGAAACCGAAGTTGTGCAGCAGGCCAGCGAGATAGGCCATGCCGGGTTCGGGCGCCCGGCCAGGATCCATGCGCCTGGCCAGCGTCTGGACCAGCGCCGCACTGTAGACGGCATGACGCCAGAAGGCATGCAGGCCCAGCGGACCGTCCGCGGGGTTGCGAAAGGACTTGCCCGTGGCCAGGCCCAGGGCCATGTTCATCACCAGGTCGAAGCCCAGCACCCGGGTGATGGCGTCATGGATGGAGCTGATCTTGCCCCGGTACCCGTAGAGCGGGGATGAGGCGTAACGGATGACCTGCGCCGCAAGGCTGGGATCGAGTTCCACGACGGCTGCCAGGTCGGCGATGTCGGCATCCGGATCGCTGCGGAGTTCCAGCACCCGCCGCGCCATCTCCGGCATGGGCGGCAGCTCGTAGACTTCCTCGATGCGGCGCCGGATCTCGTCAGCCAGCGTCGGCTGGTTCCTGGCTTCTGCCATTGCTCCCGCCATGCGTCTTGCCTCCCGTCAGGGGGCGACGCCTCATGGCCACGCCCCATTCTGGAAAGGCCCTACAGGATTTTGATCCTATTACGGATTTCCCTGTGCCGCAATCATCCTGAAGAACCGTGCCCCGATACGCCGGGATGGTCGTATCCAAACCGGTTAGCGGCCCGGCGCCCGGCGTCTTGAGTCCCGCACCGGCGAAACGCAAAACCGGTCGCGCCACGCGCTCAGTTGAGCTGCACCCGTTGTCCCCAGGGCACGGGCGCCTTGCCCTTGACCAGCCAGATCACCGGGAAGGTCGGCGCCTGCTTCGGGAACTCGCCCTCGGCGTCGGTGAAATACACCAGGAGATCCGGCGCACGGTCCCGGCGCGCCGCCCACTCGAACACGGGCGTGAAGCGGGTACCGCCCCCGCCACGGAAATCCTGGGGCAGCCGGAACTCGTCCCAGGGCTCGAACTCCCAGGGTCCTTCCGGCGCGAGCTGGGCATCGCAGGCAAGCAGGGTGATGCGGGCACGCACCTGGCCCTTGATGGCATCGATCTCGGACACGAATTCGGCCATCTCCTCCGGCGACACCGAACCCGAGGTGTCGAGTGCCACGATCACATCCACCTGCGCGCTGCGCAGGCTGGGGAGGATGGCACTGCCCTCCCGCCGCGACGGCCGCGAGTAGTTGTAGTCATCACGCGCCACCGTGGTCATGTACTTGGCCAACAGCATGCGCCAGGGCAGCCTGGGGGCGAGCAGATGGTCCACCAGCCGGGCCATGCCACCGCCCAGCTTGCCCGCCTGCTGGGCCTGCTGGGCCGCGCCAGCCAGTCGCTGCTGCCACTGGATCTGCAGCTGTTCCTTCTCGGCCTCGGTCAGCGGCTTTGGCTGGGGCGCGCCGCCCAGATTGGGGTCGATCTCGGCCTCCGAGTTGTCGCCGCCCTGCCCGCCTTCGCCACCGCTGCTGTCGCCGCCACCGCCGCCGCTGCCTGCATCGGCATCGTCATTGTCGTACATGTGCTGGTCGAGGGTCTCGGGTTCCTCGTCCAGATCGTCGATCGCGGGATAGATTTCCTCGGCGGTCATGCCATCGAACTCGGCCATGTACAGCGCGCCCGGGGGTGGCTTGAGGCCGTCCTTGATCAGCAGCGGATTGATGGCCAGGTCACAGGCCACGTCCCAGCGGTGCTTGACCCGGTGCTGCCGACGCACGAAGTGCGACAGCGCGCAATGCAGCGCCTCGTGGGCAAGCATGAACTGGGTCTGGTCCAGGCTCAGACTTTCTATGTAGCGGGGGTTGTAGTAGAACTTGCGGGCATCGGTAGCGGTCGTCTTGCACCACTTGGGGTCGGCCGCCACCATCGGCAACCGCAGTACCAGCGCCCCCAGAAAGGGCTTGTCCAGGATCAGCCGGGTGCGTGCCGCGCTCAGCTTGGTTTCGACATCGGTGCTCAAGTCCGGGCAAGCCTCCGCTCAGACGTCGAACAGCATCACGTCGGCGACCGCCTTCGCCCAGTTCGCGAACTGCGGCACCTGGAACAGCTCCTGGCCCACCGCGCGGTGCATGTCGGAAATCAGCATCACGCCCATCTCGCGATCCGGGAAGTTGCCGGCATAGTCGATGATGCGGCCGAACACCGCCTGCGCCTCCGGCTGCTCGCGGTAGCGGATCGCACGCCCGACCAGGGCACTGGCAACGGCGTACTGCAGGTCGGTCTCCGAAGGCACGGGCACATCCTCGCCGCGCACGATGGCATCGACGTCGGGCAGCTTGTCCAGGTTGTCGACGAAGGCGGCCAGCTCGATACCCGCTGCAGGTCCCACGCAGGCCTGCAGCGTCTCCACCAGCAGCTTGGGCTGGTCGTGGAACTTCTGCAGTGCCCGGTGCGCGAACTCCCAGGAACGCGGCGAGGGAAAGGCCACCGGATTGTGCGCGGGATCGAAATCGAACAGCAGCTCGGGCCGGAAACGCAGGAAGGCGATCAGCCGGTCATCAATGCCGTGCTCGTAGGCCCAGGCCACCCAGTCGTCGAGATGGGTTTCCAGCTCGAAGTGCGAGAAGCGATTCGCCAGCGGCGCGGGCATGGTGTAGGTCACGCCACGGTCGCCCTGGCGGTTGCCTGCCGCGAAAATGGCCCAGCCCTCCGGCACCTTGTACTCCCCCAGACGACGGTCGAGGATGAGCTGGTAGGCGGCCGCGGACACGCTGGGCGGCGCCGAAGTGATTTCATCCAGGAACAGGATACCCCGGGGACCATGGCGCTCGGCATCGGGCAGGATGGCCGGAACCGACCATTCCACGAATTCCCCGCTGCGGAAGGGAATGCCGCGCAGGTCGCTCGGTTCCATCTGCGACAGCCGGATATCGATGACCGGCGCATCATGGCGTTCGGCGATCTGGGCGATCATCTGCGATTTGCCCACGCCGGGCGGTCCCCAGACCATGACCGGGGTGTGCTGCCCCGCCTCGGTGCTCAGGAACTCCCGGTCCAGGACAGCCATCAAGTGTGCTGGGCGCATTCTGCCTCCGTGGATTCAAACCGTTTATGCGCCCGCCCGGGGCGCGGAACAGCCCGTCATCTTACGCAAGTTGCCCGCAAATTTCATGACGACAAGCGCTTGAAATCCATGACCTCTCCACGGAAATGCGCCGCAACCCCCAGGGCGACCCGCGTGACCCGGATCACAGGGCAAGACAGCCGTATCAGGATTCGCTAAAAAAAACGCCCGGGGAGTCGATACCTCGGGTAAGCCGGGCGGGAGGACTGCCGCACCAACGGCTGCGACAGGATCACCGGTCACCACACAAGAAGATGCACAACATGATGGGGTACACGATGGGGCACTGCCCGCGCATTCTGGTCTGCGAGCACGATCATTCCGTCCGTCAACAGCTCTACCGCAAGTTCCAGGCCACCGGCTTCTGGGTCGACACCGCCGCCACCGCCGGTGAGGCATTGGCCAGGCTCGAGCAGCGACGCTTCGACGCCATGACCATCAGCCTGGTGCTGTCCGACCAGGACAGCCTGACCTTCATCCAGGACCTGCGCACCCTCGCCATCGAGCTGCCGGTGCTGGTGACCTCCATCCGTGCCACCCGCGGCACCCTGCCACCGGCCATGGCCGCCGCGCTGGGCGAGGAACTGGGGCTGGACGACGGCCCCGAACCCGAGTGGGTACGCAAGGCCGCCGACCAGGCGCGCATCATCTTCGCCGTCAAGACCGCCTGCCAGCAGGCGCCCGAACGCCGACCGCGCATCCTGCACCTGGAACCCGACGGCTTCAGCGCCGGTCTGGTCAACGCCGCACTCGGCAAGCACACCGACCTGCGTCAGGTACGCGCCCCGCAGCACCTCGACGACGCCCTGTGCCAGGGACCCTACGACTTCGTGCTGTTCAATCCGCTGTTCGAGGACGACATGGGCGAGGCCCTGCTGCACCGCGTCGCCTCGGTGTACCCGCGCACGCCCATCGTGCTGCACACCCAGTACCAGCTCCGCCACGACGAGCCCGATCTGTGGCCTCTGGACCACGACATGAGCCCCGCCGGTTTCGGCCTGATCCAGGCCCTGCGCAACCTGGTCCTGCACGGCGCCGAACTGCCGCAGCGCGCGCACGCCTGATCAACCGCCGATCCCCCGCTGGTAGGGCGGCCCGTTCCTGATATCTCAGATAGCCTGGCGGAACAAATGCTGCGAAATGCCGCGGGCACGGCGCCACACCTCTGGACAACCACCTGATGCCCGGGGCTTCCCCGATCGCTTTCCGATCAGTGAAGTAGATCAGCTCCAAGTCCGACAGCTGCTCTCAATCCGGATAAAGTACGCCGGAAACCAGCCAGGAATGCGCCATTATCCATAACCTCTCGCGGTATCGACCACTCAGGCCCAGCCTTGCAACAACTCAGCGCCGCTCGTCCCGACGACGACCGACTCCCAGTATCCCGATCAGACCCGAGCCGAACAGCCATACTGCGGGCGGAAGCGGGACCGGAGAGGTCGTTGATACTCCGTCACTGAGTGCAAACACCGTAAAGCTGCTACTGTTGCTTCCCAACTGGTAAGCAAAGCCGGGTTCGAGACCCAGAATATTCACGGTGGCCAACTCCAGGCCGCTCACCGATGCAGCATTGATGAAACTGAACCCATCGTATTGTTGTGGCGCAAATCCATTGATGAAGCTGATATTGATCACGCTGTCCTGACCGAACACGACGTTCCCCCATACATCGAGCACGTCATACTCACCGTTAGCCGTGCCGGCGACCTCCAGATCCAGTATGCCCGAGGACAGATCGAGATCACCCGCCACAGTCATCTGCCCCGGGGAATTGCCAGGCGCAAGGGTGCCTCCCGCCAGGACCACATTCGCATTCACAATCCCATCGCCACCATTCAGGATTCCCCCTTCCTGCACGATCACCGAGTTCGCCTGTACCACGCCGCCAGCACGCACGGTGAGCGTCCCGGAGGTACCCGTCTGCGAGACCACCAGATCCCCGATCACCGTCAGTTCACCGTCGTTCTCCACCACCAGGGTGCCATGCGCCGGCACATCGGCGAACTGAGAACCTCCGTTGGGATCCTGGACAACGATACTTTCTGTGCCTCCGATCCGGGCATTGTATGCAACGAATGCCTGGGAGCCCGGACCCGACACCGTCAGGCTGGCCGCCCCATCCGCGCTCGCGATCACAAGGCCGTCGAAGGTCCCCGGGCTGGAAACGGGGTAGGGATTGTCCTGGATCAGAAGCCCCCCATTGGACACGTCGATACTTCCCCGATTATACACCTGGAGGTCGAAACGCAGCTGACCACCATCGGTCACAGTCACCGTATCACCCTGTTCCAGCCGAACGTCGCCACCGACATAGCCATCCGAATAATCGTTGTCCCATGCGGCTGCGATTCCTCCATTCCGAATGGTCAGCGAACGGCTCAGGCCGGTACCATCACCGGAAAAGAACAGCGAGCCACCCGCCGCTTCCAGGTAGGCGTTGAAGCCATCGACAAGAATGTCAGCATCATAATTCGTTGAGCCGAGCTGGATATCCCGTGCAGTGGCGTAACCGCCATCGTACAACTCCATCACGCCATCGCCCCCGATGCCTACCGCGATGCTGTCGGCTGCCTCAGCCGTAGCGGACTGCCAACTACCATCCCCGACAATGCGCAGATAACCAGGATTGTTGTCTGGATACGTGGTGGTGCTTCCACCCACCTGAATCTGACCGTCCGACCACATGCGAGTGTACTGGTTCGGATAGAAGGGACTGCTGTTCACCTCGACGGCGCCGGATCCCCCGTAGCCGATAAGGATCAGCGGCCGGCTGGTCACGAGCGGGGGATTGGTAGCAATGTCATTGGGCCAGACGTTGGTCCACCCCCAGTTGTCCGGATCGAGCACAACGGACGCGGCAACCTGACCCGGCAACGACGCTGTGCCCAGTACGCAGGCCGATAATGCAAGGTTCTTGAAGTTGTACACCGTGGAACATCCTCCGTTCACAAGCGCCGTGGCAGCTCCGACCGGAGCGGCCCAGTCTGGCTACGTTTGTACTCGGGACCCGAGATCTCGGGACCAGGCAACCCATACACCTCCCGGCGCCTGCCGCAATCGGCCAAACGCCGTGCTCCGGTTATGCCTCGCCGATACCAAGCCGGATCCTACCCCGGGCCTTGATGCATCCCTTGACTGCCGAGCTCCCGATATTCCTTATCGACCCGTCAGCGATGGAACCATGCAAACCCTGGACCAATGCATGTAAATTACGCATTCACATGAGAATTAAGACTCTTTATGTCACTCCCCTGTCGAACACATGTAAAATATATTGACACCTTCCGTGTCAGTTCGACGCACAGAGGTCACGACTGACGCGGCAGCACACAATCTGGCCAATCCACCCTGCATGTTGCAGAAGACGGAAGGAGGGTAGTCACAAACCGTACTCGGGAAGATGGCGCCAGTGTTCGGTTTGTTCTCTACGGCGCTAGGAATTGCCTGCGGCCTGTGTCCGCCCTGGTGCAGTGCAATATGCGGGTTAATGAGGCGGGAGCGGACCCCGCGCCCCGGTTTCCAGATAACGGCGATAGTCCGCCAGAATCAGATCGTGATCGAAGGCCAGCGGGGGCAATGCCTCGGGCAGGAACAGGCCGATGTTGCGGGCATCGTCCGCCGCCCGGGGTTCGCCCTCGGCATCGGCGATGTAGACAATGCTCACAGTGTGGCCGCGGGGATCGCGGTCCGGGTCTGAATAGACACCCAGCAGATCGACCAGCCGAACATCGAGGCAGGTTTCCTCGCGTGCCTCGCGGATCGCCGCTGCTTCCACCCGCTCGCCGACATCGACGAAGCCGCCGGGCAGGGCCCAGCCGGGCGGGGGATGCGCGCGCTCGATGAGTACCAGGGGTGCGGGATCGCGGTCGCGCAGGCGGATGATGACATCGACAGTCAGCAGCGGCGTGACCAGGCGCGGCATGACTCAGCGACCGGTGAGGCGCCGCCATTGCCGGCGTGCCCGCTTGTCGGGGCGGCCTGCACTTTCGGGATTGGCCACGGCAGCCAGCCGGCGCTGCTCGGCCGCGGCGGTGCGGGCGGCGAGACTTTCGGGCGTTTCGCGATAGAGCGTCCGGGCGATGCTGGCCGGTCCCCGGCGTTCGGACAGGGCCAGCACCTCCACTTCCCAGCGCTCGTGACCGCGGCGGATCTCCAGCCTCTCGCCACCGCGCAGGGCACGCGAGGGCTTGATCCGGGCACCGTCCACATGCACCTTGCCGCCCTCCACGGCCTCCGCGGCGAGCCTGCGGGTCTTGAAGAAGCGCGCGGCCCACAGCCACTTGTCGATGCGCACGCGCTCGGGCAGCTCAGCCATGCGCCCCCCCCGCGCGCAGGGCCGCCTCGGCCGCGCTGCGCAGCAGGTCCTCGGGCACGACGCCATTGATGCGCCGCTCGCCGATGAAACAGGTCGGCGTGGCCTGCACCCCCAGCTCGGCTGCCGCAGCCCGGTACCGGGCCAGGCGCTGTTCGTAGACCGGTTCATTCCAGGCCGCCTCGATTCGCGCCTCGGGCACACCGGCCTTCAGTGCCAGCTCGCGCAACACCTCCGGATCGCCAATGTTGCGGTTCTCCTCGAAAAAGGCGCGAAACAGTGCACGGTGCAGGGGATAGAAGACCTCCGCGCCCTCCAGCTTGGCGGCCTCGGCCAGCAGCAGGGCGCGGTGGGAGTTGGTGGTCCAGTCATGTTCGGCCATCTGCAGGCCATCGCTGGCACTCATTTCCGCCAGCGACTGCATCAGTGCCTGCCAGCGTTCCGGCGCGTAGCCCAGCGATTCGATGGGCGCGCCCTCGGCCGGCGTCTCCGGGTGGATCTCCAGCCAGCACCAGTTGATGCGCAGGTCGAAACTGTCACGCAACCGCAGCAGACGCTGGTCGGCCACGTGGCAGAAGGGACAGATGTAGTCCGAGAAGACAGTGATCCTGAGCTGCGGGCGCTCAGGCATGCCCGCCCTTCCCGGCCAGGCCCACCAGCAGACCGTTGAGCCTCGCCACGTAGCTGGCCGGATCCTCGAGCTGGCCGCCCGAGGCGAGCAGCGCCTGATCGAACAGCACCTGGGTGAGATCGGCGAAGCGCTGCTCATCGTCCATGTCGCGGGCCATGGCCACCAGCGGGTTGTCCGGGTTGATCTCGAGCACCGGCTGCGACTGCGGCAGCTCGTGGCCGGCCTGGCGCAGCATCTTCTGCAGGTGCACCGCCATGTCATGCTCGTCCAGTACCAGGCAGGCCGGCGAGTCGGTCAGGCGATGGCTGACACGAACCTCGCGCACCCGCTCGCCGAGCACCTGCTGCATGCGCTCCAGCAGCGGCTTGAACTCGCTTTCCACCTGCTCCCGCTTCTTCTTCTCTTCCGCGTCCTCCAGCTTGCCGAGATCCAGATCGCCCTTGGCGACGGAGACCAGCGGCTTGCCGTCGAACTCGGTCAGGTGCGAGACCATCCACTCGTCCACGCGATCGGACAGCAGCAGCACCTCAATGCCCTGCTTGCGGAATACCTCGAGGTGGGGGCTGTGCCGGGCCGCGGCCGGCGTCTCGGCGGTGATGTAGTAGATCTTGTCCTGGCCTTCCTTCATGCGCGCCACGTAATCGGCCAGTGACACCGTCTGTTCGTCACTTTCGTTGCGGGTGGAGGCAAAGCGCAGCAGGCCGGCGATGCGTTCGCGGTTGCCGAAGTCCTCGGCCACGCCCTCCTTGAGCACATTGCCGAAGGCCTTCCAGAAGGTGGCATACTTCTCCGGCTCCTTCCCTGCGAGCTTCTCCAGCAGAGCCAGTACCTTCTTGACCGAAGCAGAACGAATCCTGTCGATCAGCTGGTTGTGCTGGAGGATCTCGCGGGAAACATTGAGCGGCAGATCGTCCGAATCCACCACGCCACGCACGAAGCGCAGATAGTGCGGCATCAGGTGCTCGGCATCGTCCATGATGAATACCCGGCGCACATACAGCTTGATGCCATAGCGGCGGTCACGATCCCAGAGGTCGAAGGGCGCGTGACTCGGAATGTAGAACAGGGTGGTATAGGACTGTTTGCCCTCGACCTGGTTGTGGGTCCAGGCCAGGGGCGGCTCGAAGTCGTGGGCGATGTGCTTGTAGAACTCCCTGTACTCGTCGTCACTGATTTCCTTGCGCGGGCGCGTCCACAGTGCCTGGGCATCGTTGACGCGCTCGAACTCGCCATCGGGCTTGCCCTCCTTGCGCATCTCGATGGGCAGCGGGATGTGGTCGGAGTACTTGCGGATGATGGCACGCAGGCGGAAATCGTCGAGGAACTCGTCCTCGCCCTTGCGCAGGTGCAGGGTCACCGAGGTACCGCGCTCGGCGCGCTCTATGGTCTCCAGGGTGTACTCGCCTTCACCCTTCGACTGCCAACGCACGCCATGTTCCGCACCCAGGCCGGCACGGCGGGTCTCGACGGTCACCTTGTCGGCAACGATGAAGGCCGAGTAGAAGCCGACACCGAACTGCCCGATCAGGCGCGCGTCCTTTGCCTGGTCGCCGGTGAGGGACTCGAAGAACTGGCGGGTACCGGAGCGGGCGATGGTGCCGATATTGTCCACCACCTCCTGGCGGCTCATGCCGATGCCGTTGTCGCTGACGGTGAGGGTGCGCTTCTTGCGGTCGAAGGTGACACGAATGCGCAGCTCGTTGTCACCCTCGTAGAGGGCGTCGTCGGCCAGCGCCTCGAAGCGGAGCTTGTCGCAGGCATCGGCGGCATTG
This sequence comes from Thiohalobacter sp., assembly GCF_027000115.1. NCBI lineage: Bacteria > Pseudomonadati > Pseudomonadota > Gammaproteobacteria > Thiohalobacterales > Thiohalobacteraceae > Thiohalobacter > Thiohalobacter sp. The sequence continues at coordinate 45,106 of NZ_JALTON010000023.1, forward strand.
GAAATCAGCTCGCGCAGGAAGATTTCCTTGTTGGAATACAGTGAGTGGATCATCAGCTGCAGCAGCTGACGGACCTCGGTCTGGAATTCCAGGGTCTCCTTGTGCGCATCGACGCTCATGACGATTCTGTCCTCCGGAAGTTGGATCCAGTGCTCCGGGGAAGGATGGGGACTGGCGTGCCGGCATTCAAGCCCGGGTCCGCTCGTGCTCGAGCAGACGGCGCTTGAGGGCCGCCACCGGACCGTCGCGATGGCCGCCGAAGCCGCCGGCGCCGTCGGCGGCCACCACCCGGTGACAGGGCACGAACAGCGGCAGCGGGTTGCGCCGGCAGGCCTGGCCCACGGCCCGCGGGGCACTGCCCAGCACGGCGGCCAGCTCGCCATAGGTCCGGGTCTGGCCCGGGGGTATGGCCAGCAGCGCCGCCCGCACCCGTGCCTGAAAGGCGGTCGGGGCCGCGGCCAGTTCGACCCCCTCTGGCTGCCGGGCCGACTCGAAATAGGCCGCCAGCGCCTGTGTCACGGGATGTCCGGACGGCAGGTCGGGCCAGGGCGGTGGCCGGCCATGGAGAAAGTCCACCGCGGACAGCCGATCCCCGGCATCCAGCCCGATACCCAGCCAGCCGATGGGCGAGTCGATGCGATAGCGGCGCGCGGTCACGGCGCCGCCTCCGTCGCTGCCAGCCGCGCCTGCTGCCGATAGCGCTGCAGCTCCTGCATCAGCACCCGCCGGCGGCCCGGGTCGCGGGTCGCCCGCAGCAGGATCTCCAGCACCCCGGCGGCATCGCCGGGCAGACCGGCCTCGGCCAGTGCCCGGGCCGCATGGTAACGCGCGGTCTGCGACCAGGGATCCAGGGCATGGGGATCGAGGGCCATGGCCGACTCGAGATACAGCCGCGCCGCCTCGCGCGGATTCCCGAGCCGCTGCTCGGACTCGGCCATCCAGAACAAAAGCTCGCGCCGCCGCGTCGCCTCTGTCTCCCGCGCCAGCAGGCCCCGCAGCAGCGCCACGGCGGACGCGTCGGCGCGCAGCTGCTGGAGATCGAAGATCACCTGCACCAGCCGGTCACGCCGATCGGCATCATCCAGGGCTGCGGGTCCCTCGACCAGCCCACGCAGCAGGGTCACGCCGTCCTGCTGCCGTCCGCCGAGGATGAACACCCGCGCGCGGCGCAGCTGCCAGTCGACCAGGGCCGCACCGGGCGGCGGCTCGGGAATGCGCGCGAGGCGCGACGCGGCCTCGCGCAACCGGCCGCGGGCAATGAGCCGGTCGACGATGCGATAGTCGACACTCGCCGGGACGGCACGGCCATGATCGAACCGGTCGCTCTCCAGGTACAGTGCCAGCAGCAGGTTGCCGGCGTTGGGATGGCCCTCCAGCGAGGCAGTCAGGTAATCGTGCGCCAGCGCCCGGCGGCGCGGCTCGCTGGCGGTCTCGGCCAGCACGGCGAAGAAGGCACGGGCCCGTACGGGATGGCGGTCCAGTGCTTCGGTGGCAGCGAAATACCACCGGTCGTCCTCGCCCATCAGCAACTGCTGGCTGTTGCCCAGCCTCCGCCCCAGATCCAGCCACGCCTGCCACAGCCGGTCGCCATCCACCCGGGCGAAGGGCGAGCGCCGCGCCCGGGGCACCAGGGCGCGTTCCATGGCATCGACCAGGGCCTCGTCCGGCTCGCCCGCGTGCGCCTGAACCAGGATGTCCCAGTACAAGGAGACCATTGCCGGATCGGCCTTGTCATGTATCGCCAGCCTGCGGGCACTGCGGGCAACCTCCCTCGCGGGCAGGCGGCCGCTGCGCAGACCGGCGAGCAGCCGCAACGCGGCCGATTCGCTGTCCGTGGCCTCGCCAATCAGTTCGAAGGCCTCGGCGGCACCGTCGGCGCGCAGCAACACCTCTGCGGCCAGCCGCCGGCTGTCGGCGCCGCCGTCTCCGTAGTCCTGGTGATAGCGCTGCAGTGCCATACGCGCATCCCTGACCTCGCCCAGATCGAGATAGAGCCGTATCAGCAGCGCCCGCCAGCGCTGGCGGGCCAGCGCATCCGCAGCCCCGGCTGGCGCCTGCCACAGCAGCCGCCGCAGCGCATCCACCGCCTCGTCCCTGCGCCCCAGCGCACGCAGGGCCAGTACCCGCTGTTCCTGCAGCCAGACCCGGAAGGCCTCGGGCACGCCATCCGGTGCACCGTCAATGCGCTCGAGCAGCGCCTGCCAGCGCCGCGCCTCCGTCAGCAGCCGGATACGCCGGCGTTCCCAGCGCAGCCAGTCGACCGGGTTGTCGGCAAACGCGGGTTGCCGGGCATCGGTCAGCGCCAGCGCCAGCCCGTTGGCACCGGCCTGGGCCAGGCGCTCGACCTCGACCAGCGCCGCCGCCACGGCATCCGCCGCTGCGGGCGCGCCGTGGCTCACCTGCACGCCGGCCTCTTCGGCCCCGTCGACGACGGGCGAAAGCAGCAGCACCGCCGGCAGCAGCAGGCCAAAAAAAACGCCATGCCGGGCGGCATGGCGCTTGACGATCGAGACCGGCGAAGCGGCGGACACGGAGTCGGGCGCCTCGCGGGATGTCAGATCTTTTCCTTGATGCGTGCAGACTTGCCGGAACGCTCACGCAGGTAGTAGAGCTTGGCCCGGCGCACGTCGCCGCGACGCTTGACCTTGATGCTCTCGATCTGGGGGCTGTAGGTCTGGAACACGCGCTCCACGCCCTCGCCATGCGAGACCTTGCGCACCGTGAAGGCGGAGTTCAGACCGCGGTTGCGGCGCGCAATGACCACACCCTCGAAGGCCTGGGTACGCTCGCGGTTCCCTTCCTTCACCTTGACGTTGACCACCACGGTGTCACCCGGACCGAAGTCGGGAACCTCGCGGTTCATCTGTTCCTTCTCGATTTCCTGAATGATGTTGCTCATGATCTTGCGCCTCAGTTCAATCCGGTGATTCCGAATCCAGTTGTAAATCCCGTTCCCGCCGATACTCGTCCAGCAGTTCCGCCTCTTCCGCCGTCAGCGTCCGTCCGGCCAGCAGATCCGGCCGCCGCTCCCAGGTCCGGCCCAGCGCCTGCTTCAGCCGCCAGCGCCGGATGGCCTCGTGGTTGCCGCCCAGCAGCACCTGGGGCACCGCCCGGCCCTCGAACACCTCGGGCCGGGTGTAGTGCGGGCAATCCAGCAGGCCGTCCATGAAGGAGTCCTGCTCGGCCGAGTCCGCATCGCCCAGCACCCCGGGCAGCAGTCTCGCCACCACGTCGACCACCACCATGGCCGCCAGTTCGCCGCCGCTGAGCACGTAGTCGCCGATCGAGAGTTCCTCGTCGACGGCCAGATCGACGAAGCGCTCGTCGATGCCCTCGTAGCGGCCGGCCACCAGGATCAGTCCCGGCTCGGCCGCCAGCTCCCGGGCCACCGCCTGGTCCAGGCGTCGTCCCTGCGGCGAGAGCTGGATCACCCGCCCGCTCGCGCCGGCGGCGCGGGCCGCGGCCAGGCTGTCCAGCAGCGGCTGGCACTGCATCACCATGCCGGGGCCGCCGCCGTAGGGCCGGTCGTCCACCGTGCGGTGGCGGTCCCGCGCCTGGTCGCGCGGGTTCCAGGTGTGCAGTTCCAGCAACCCGCGCTCGATCGCGCGCCCGGTCACGCCATGGGCGCCGACCTGGGCGACCAGTTCGGGAAACAGGGTGAGGACGTCGATTCTCATGTCCGCTGCCCTGCCTTCCCTGCCGCCGCCCCGCGCGCCGGCCGTTTCAGAATTCCGGATCCCAGTCCACCCGGATGCGCCCCGCATCCGTGTCCACGTCCTTCACCACCTGGCCGGTCACGAAGGGTATCAGTCGCCGCCGATCGCCCTTCACCACCATCACGTCGTTGGCCCCGGTGGCGAACAGGTGGTCCACCAGGCCCAGGGACTGGCCCTGTTCGGTGACCACCTCCATGCCCTCGAGGTCGGTCCAGTACCAGCTGCCGGCCTCCAGTGGCGGCAGCTGCGAGCGCCGTACCGCGATCTCGCGCCCGATCAGGGCCTGGGCGGCATCGCGATCATCGCAACCGGCGAGGCGCGCTATCACGCCCTTGCCGTGCCGCCTGCCTTCCAGTACCCGCATCGGCCCCCAGCCCGAGGGACCCGCCACCAGCCAGTCGCGGTAGCGGACGATGTTCTCGCGCGGCTCGGTGTGCGAGAACACCTTGACCCAGCCACGCACGCCGAACACGCCGTTGATCTGCCCCAGGACCACCAGCGGATCCTGCGACCTTTCACTGCTGGACACCGGCGTCGTCGCGGGCGTCACGTCGCGATCAGGCCGACTGCGCAGCGTCCTGCTTGATGAGCGCGGCAACGCGATCGGACAGCTTGGCGCCATGACCCTGCCAGTAGGCAACGCGCTCGCGGTTCACGCGCAGGCGTTCCTCTTCGCCACCGGCGACGGGGTTGAAGAAGCCGAGACGCTCGATGTAACGGCCGTCACGACGGTTGCGGCTGTCGGTGACGACAATGTGGTAGAAGGGCCGCTTCTTAGCGCCACCACGTGCCAGGCGGATGGTAACCATTTTCGTCCTGTACCTCGGAAAATTGCGTGTTCGTTGCCCAGTCGAAAAGCCGCCCGGCGAGGGGCGGCCATGGGAAAGGGGGCATTGTACGGAAATCGCGGGAAAAGTGAAGCGTCCCGCACGCTTGCGGGCGATGCCCCGGGGACGCAAGGGACGGGCCGCGGGTTAGGGAAATCCGACAAGGCCCGGCAATCCTGTCGGCGATTCTTACATTCCCGCAAAAACCCTGAACACTGTGGCAGACATTCATTAAAACAACGAGTTGAAGCCCCACCGGGGCGCTCGACGATCCTGACGGCAGGGTCCATCTCGTCGGGATTCATTACAGTTCTGTGGCCCACGTTCGGCGTCCATCATCCGACCTGTCAGCAACCCACTGATCAACAAGGGATTCGAAAAACTGGCACGCCCCTTGCTCCACCCTGTCGCAACGCACCGCGGCGGTGCCGACAAGAATAGCGCGTTGGAGGAGTCACCCGGCAACATCGAATAACAACCAAAGGGTCGAGCTGGCCGGATGCCGACAACAACAGCAACAGGCAATGTCCAGCATCTGAAATTGAACGGCGGTTCCGGTGGAGGAGTCCGCCGTTTTTGTTTTCAGGGAGTCGTCCGGCCCACGGGCCAGTTCAGAACGGCAGGCCGGTGGGCATCCGCCCCTTCAGGCCCTTGAGCATCTTGCCCATCCCGCCCTTGGAGAACTTCTTCATCATCTTCTGCATCTGGGTGAACTGCTTGAGCATGCGGTTCACCTCTTGCACCTGGGTGCCGGAACCCTGGGCGATACGGCGCTTGCGCGAGCCCTTGATGATCTCGGGCCGCCGGCGCTCCTCTGGGGTCATGGAGTTGATGATGGCCACCATGCGCACCAGCTCGCGATCATTGACCTGACTCTTGACGTCCTTCGGCAGCTCGGCCATGCCGGGCAGCTTGTCCATCATGGCCGACAGGCCGCCCATGCCCATCATCTGCTGGAGCTGATCGCGGAAGTCCTCCAGATCGAAGCGCTTGCCCTTCTTGAGCTTGGTGGCGAGCTTCTGCGCCTTTTCCTTGTCGACCTTGCGTTCGGCCTCCTCGACCAGCGTGAGCACATCGCCCATACCGAGGATACGCGAGGCCAGGCGGTCGGGATGAAAAGGCTCCAGCGCCGCGGTCTTCTCGCCGACGCCGAGAAACTTGATCGGCTTGCCGGTGATGGCACGAATCGACAAGGCCGCGCCACCACGGGCATCGCCATCGATCTTGGTCAGCACCACGCCGGTCAGCGGCAGGGCGTCGTTGAAGGCCCGGGCGGTATTGGCGGCATCCTGGCCGGTCATGCTGTCGACCACGAACAGGGTCTCGACGGGCTCGACCGCGGCATGCAGGCGCCGGATCTCGTCCATCATCTCATCGTCGATGTGCAGGCGACCGGCGGTATCCACGATGAGGACGTCGAAGCCACCCTTGCGCGCCGCCGCGCGCGCGGCCTCGGCGATGGCCACCGGATCCTGGTCCGCGGTCGAGGGAAACCACGCCACGCCCACCTCGCCGGCCAGCGTCTTCAGCTGCTCGATGGCTGCGGGACGATAGACGTCGGCACTGACCACCATGACCTTCTTGCCCCGCGATTCCTTCAGCCAGCGGGCCAGCTTGGCGGTGGTGGTGGTCTTGCCCGAACCCTGCAGGCCGGCCATCAGCACTACCGCCGGCGGGGCGGCGCGCAGGTCGAGATCCTCGTTCGCGGCGCCCATGGTGGCGACCAGCTCGTCGTGGACCACCTTGACCAGGGCCTGTCCCGGGGTGAGGCTCTTCAGCACCTCCTGGCCGACGGCCCGGCTGCGCACCCGGTCGATGAAGTCACGCACCACGGGCAGGGCGACATCGGCCTCCAGCAGCGCCATGCGCACCTCGCGCAAGGCGTCCTGGATGTTGTCCTCGGTCAGGCGGGCCTGGCCGCGCAGGCGCCGCACCGTACTGGTGAGGCGTTCACTGAGATTCTCGAACATGCGTATTGCCTGTATGCAGCGGACGGCTGCCCGCCCCGCGGGCCGGCAGCGTACTCGGGGGACCGAGTATAAATCGATTATAACTGGATGACGTCGCCGCCGGACAGGCGATGCAGGGAGCGGTCGGGCACCCGGGCCCGGATCTCGGCGAAGATCCGGTCTTCGGCACCGGGCTTGAGGTGGGTCACGTAGATCTCCGGCCGGTGCCGCAGCTTTTCGAGATCGGCCGCCAGCATGCTGGGGCAGTAGTGGTGGGCCTTGCGGCTCAGTTCCAGGTCCTGGTCGCCGAAGGCACATTCGACCACCAGCACGTCCAGCCGGTCGGCCGCGTTGAGTGCCTCCCACAGGCTGTCGTTGGTCATGGTATCGCCGGAAAAGGCGACGGCATGCCCATTGGCGGCGATCCGGTAGCCGACCCCGGGCACCACATGGTTGACCGGAATCATCTCGATGCGCCGGCCGTCGAGTTCCACCGCACGGCCGGGTTGCATTTCCTCGAACCGGATCACCGGGCGCTCGGCCAGCGGCAGCACGCTGAAGTCGGGCCAGATCACCCAGTTGAAAATGTGTTCGCGCAGTGCGGCCAGCGTCTCCGCCGAGGCATGCACCACGACGGGCTCGGCCAGGTCGCTGAACACCGAGTCGATCATCAGCGGCAGGCCGGCGACGTGGTCGAGATGGGAATGGGTGAGAAAGATGTGGCGAACGCCGCGCATCTGCTCCAGCGACAGGGCGGACAGGCCGGTGCCGGCGTCGATCAGTATGTCATCGTCGACCTGGAAACAGGTCGTGTCCAGCGGGCTTCCGATGCCCCCGCTACAGCCCAAGGTCCTTATGCGCATCAGTCCGGTTTCCCTGCCCCGTTCACGCTCGATGGTCACGTTTCGCTTTCGATCCTGCCAGCGCGCTCCGCTGTACCCAGCCGATCCCGTCACACTTTCGCCAGCCCGGCACTTTCGCCGAGTGACTGTTTTCCCGCAAGATTGCCGTTCCCCGAGCATGTGGGTATGCTCCCGGGAACGTCGCCACGGGCACGCCTGCCCCTTTCGCTCAGAGCATGCATACGCACTTCATCGGCATCCTGTCCCTGCTTCTTTACCTGACCGCCGGCGCGCTGCTGGCGGCCCGCATGTCCCGGCGCGGGGAGGCCGGCCGGCTGCCCCTGCGCGGGCTGGCACTGGCGAGCGGATTTGCGGCCGCGGCCCTCCATGCCTGGATCCTCTACCCCCGGATGGTCACGCCCGAGGGGCTGGACCTGGCCTTTTTCAACGCGGTGTCGCTGATCGGCGTCATCACCGCCCTGATTCTGCTGCTCGCGGCACTGCAGCGACCGCTGGAAAACCTGGGCGTGGCGGTATTCCCCTTTGCCGGCCTGACGCTGGCGCTGATGTACGCCTATGCCGGCGCCTCCCATCTGCGCACCCCCGGCAACTGGCAGCTGGACCTGCACATCCTCATGTCCATCCTGGCCTACAGCGTCCTCGCCATCGCCGCTGTGCAGGCGGTGCTGCTGGCGGTACAGGACCACCAGCTCCATGCCCGCCGTCCCGGCGGCCTGGTCCGGGCCCTGCCCCCGCTGGCGGTGATGGAAAGCCTGCTGTTCCAGCTCATCGGCATCGGCTTCGTGCTGCTCAGTATCGCGCTGCTCACCGGCGTCTTCTTCCTCGAGGACATCTTCGCCCAGCACCTGGTGCACAAGACCATTCTCTCCTTCCTGGCCTGGTTCGTGTTCGCGGTGCTGCTGTGGGGCCGCTGGCGCTTCGGCTGGCGCGGCCGCAAGGCCATTCGCTGGACGCTGACCGGCTACCTGTTTCTCATGCTCGCCTATCTGGGTACCAAGCTGGTACTCGAGCTGGTCCTGCGCACGGCCGCATGACCGTCGCCCCTGCAATGCCGCTGCCCTGAACACCCGACGGAGCCGATCGTGGACGAGATCCCCCTGAGCGTGCTGTTCGGTGCCCTGCTGGTACTGATCCTGCTGTCGGCCTTCTTCTCCGGGTCGGAGACGGGGCTGATGACGCTCAACCGCTACCGTCTCCGCCACCTGGCCCGCGACGGACACCGGGGGGCGCAGCGGGCACTGCGGCTCCTGGAGCGCCCCGACCGGCTGATCGGCCTGATCCTGCTGGGCAACAACTTCGTCAACATTCTTGCCTCGTCGCTGTCCACCATCATCGCGCTGCGCCTGCTGGGCGAGGCCGGCATCGCCATCGCCGCCGGTCTGCTCACCCTGGTGATCCTGATCTTCGCGGAAGTGGCGCCCAAGACCCTGGCTGCGCTGGCCCCGGAACGCATCGCCTTCCCGGCAGCCTTCGTCTACGGTCCGCTACTGAAACTGCTGTATCCGCTGGTCTGGGCGGTAAACATGGTGGCCAACGCCCTGCTGCGCCTGATTGGCCTGCGTCCCGAGGAAAGCACCAACGACTCGCTCTCGCGCGAGGAACTGCGCACCGTCGTACTGGAAGCCGGCGCCATGATTCCCAAGCAGCACAAGAGCATGCTGCTGAACCTCATCAACCTCGAGGAAATCGCGGTGGAGGACATCATGATCCCCCGCAACGAGATCGTCGGCGTGGACCTGTCCGATGACATGGAAACCATCGAGAACCTGCTTGCCCACACCCACTATGCGCGCATGCCGGTATACGAGGAATCCATCGATCAGGTGATCGGCATCCTGCACATGCGCAATGTACTGCCACTGCTGCGCCGCGGAGAACTGACACACGAGAATCTGCGCAAGGTACTGCGCGAACCCTACTTCGTGCCCGAGGGCACACCGCTCACCCGCCAGCTTCTGAACTTCCAGCACGAACAGCGCCGTACCGGGCTGGTGGTCGACGAGTATGGCGACATCCTCGGCATGATCACCCTGGAAGACATCCTCGAGGAAATCGTCGGCGAATTCACCACCGACCCCTCCGAGCTGACGCGTGGCGTGGTTTGCACCGATGATGGCGCCTTTCTGGTCGACGGCACCGCCAGCATCCGCGAACTCAACCGGAAGCTGAAGCTGACGCTGCCGACCGACGGCCCGAACACCCTCAACGGACTTATACTGGAGCACATGGAGACCATTCCCGAGCCGGGCACCAGCCTGCTGCTCGCCGGCCATCCGGTCGAGATCGTGCACATCAAGGACAATGTGGTCCGCACGGCCAAGATCTATCCCAAGCTGGAGGGACGGCAACCGTCCGAAACCGCGCACTGATACGGCGCAGCCGCCATGCGTCTCCGCAGACCGTGATTCGCTGACCGCCTTGCCGGACCCGCCGAACATGACCGGCATCACAAGTCGCGACCACCAACACGATGAACCCCCTCAATAAATCGCTGACCATGCCGATTTCGTCCTTAGCCCGCTTCCGCCCTGGTGCAATAGCGGGCCAGCGGCGGGCCTGCATTGGGTGCCTGCTCGCCTATACTCGGAGCAGACGGCCGTCCGTCTGTGTCCGGATGGGGACACCTTTTAAATTCAATCAGTTGCTGCAGAACAGCGGCAGCCGAGAACACGGAACCCAGGTATCCATGGCCAAGCTCACCCTGTCATTCCGGGACAAGAAGCTGAAGATCTACCCCCTCACCGGGCGCGATCTGCATGTCGGCCGGGATCCCGCCTGCGGCATCCACATCGACAGTCTTGCGGTAGCACCCGAACAGCTCGTGCTGCGGCGCGACGAGCATGGCTACCGCGTCGAGCCGGCACCGGGCATCGAGGCGGTGATGGTCAACAACGAGCGCTTCGAATCGCGGCTGCTGCGTGATGGTGACCGCATTCAGGTCGGCAAGCACCAGCTCACCTATACCGAGGACGAGGCCACCTTTGCCGCGCTGTTCGACACCCGCCCGCGACGGGCCACGCCCGAGGGCTGGCTGCAGATCATGAGCGGTTCCCATCTCGGCCGCACCATCCGCCTGAACCGCGCCCTCACCCGCGTGGGCAAGACGGGGAAGCGCTCGGCCATGATCGCGCGGCGTGACCACGGCTACTTCATTTCCCACCTGGAAGGCGATGCCCCGCCCGAAGTCAACGGCGAATCCATCGGCAACCAGACGCGCAAGCTGGCCGACGGTGACGAGATCCGCCTGGGCAAGCTGGTCCTGAACTTCTTTTTGGAGAAGGACGAATCCGGGCAGGCCGCGCCCGAGCCCATACCGGCCGGCGAGCGCGAGCAGCGCCGCTTCAGCCGTATCCCCTTCGACACTCATGCCGTGCTGGCCGACGACAGTCATCGCTGGGAGTCGAGACTGCTCGACCTGTCACTCAAGGGTGCGCTGATCGCCCTGCCCGAGAACTGGCAGGAAAACGCCGACGGCTGCTACCAGTTGCAGGTGGCACTGGACGAGCAGACGGTGATCCGCATGGACGTGCGCGTGTCGCACATCGAGAACGAGCGTATGGGCCTCGAATGCATCGACATCGACCTCGACAGCATCACCCACCTGCGCCGTCTGGTCGAACTCAATCTCGCCGACGAACGGCTGCTGGAACGGGAACTGGCGGCGCTGGGATAGCGCCTGGCTGTATTCGGTACTCGGTGAGAAAGAGCGCCACGGAATCCACTGAATCCACGGAAAGGGGATTGGTCGGTTCGTGGGGCACCACGCTGTTCCGAGGCCCTGGATTCTCCGCCGCGACAAGGGTTCGAACCCGTAGGGTGCACCATGCGCACTTTTCGCCCCATCCCTTTTCCTTTCCGTGGATTCAGTGGATTCCGTGGCGCTCTACTTGTTAGACCCGCTCCATCACCTCGGCCAGGCGCTTGACGGGGGTAATGTCCATCCCGGGGATGCCCTTGCGGGGGACGTTGGCTGCCGGCACGATGGCCTGGCGAAAGCCGTGCTTGGCGGCCTCGCGCAGGCGCTCCTCGCCGTTGGGCACCGGGCGCACCTCGCCGGCCAGCCCAACCTCGCCGAAGGCAATGAGGTCGGTCGGCAGCGGCCGGTCGCGGAAGCTGGACAGCACCGCCAGCAGCACGGCGAGGTCGGCCGCCGTCTCGGCGACGCGCACGCCACCGACCACGTTCACGAACACGTCCTGATCCCCCACCATCACCCCGCCATGCCGGGCGAGCACGGCCAGCAGCATGGACAGCCGGTTCTGCTCCAGGCCCAGGGTCACTCGGCGTGGATTGGACAGATGGCTTTCCGCCACCAGTGCCTGGACTTCCACCAGCAGCGGCCGGGTACCCTCGCGAGTGACCATGATGACGCTGCCGGGCACCGGGCTGTCGTGGCGGGACAGAAAGATGGCCGAGGGATTGGCGACCTCGCGCAAGCCTGTCTCGGTCATGGCGAACACGCCCAGCTCGTTGACCGCACCGAAGCGGTTCTTGATGGCACGGATGACCCGGTAGCGTCCACCGGGATCGCCTTCGAAGTAGAGCACGGTGTCGACCATGTGCTCCAGCACCCGCGGACCGGCCAGGGTCCCCTCCTTGGTGACATGGCCGACCAGGAACAGGGCCGTCTGCGACTGCTTGGCGAAGCGCACCAGCCGGGCTGCGGCTTCGCGCACCTGGGCCACCGAACCCGGGGCCGACTGTAACTGTTCGGTGAACACCGTCTGGATGGAATCCACCACCAGCACCCGCGGCCGTTCGCGCGCGGCCAGCTCGAGCACGGCCTCGACCCGGGTTTCCGCCAGCAGCGACAGATCGTCAGCCGCCAGGCCGAGCCGCCGGGCACGCATCGCGACCTGCTCGGGCGATTCCTCGCCAGTGACATAGAGCACGCCCAGCCGGCCTGTGAGCGCCGCCAGGGTCTGCAGCAGCAGAGTGGACTTGCCGATGCCCGGATCGCCACCGAGCAAAACCGCTGATCCGGCCACCAGGCCGCCGCCCAGCACCCGGTCCAGTTCCCCGAGCCCCGTAGCCTCGCGCGTTTCCTCGCCCGGCGCCACCTCGCCCAGCGCTCGCACCGCGCTGCGGGCGCCGGCATAACCGGCGAAGCGCCCCTCGCCGCCCACTGCCGTCGCCACCGCCTCGACCAGCGTGTTCCAAGCCCCGCAATCCGGGCACTGCCCCGCCCACTTGGGCGACTGCGCCCCGCAGGCGCTGCAGTTGTACAGGGTCTTCACCTTGGCCATGGCGCCTATCCTACCTCAGCACCCGTCCGCGTGCGTCATACACCATACAGCCCCGTCTGTTGGGCACCTGAGGTGGATCCCGAAACCGGGCATGCTGCCAACTTAACAAGAGTTTGTTTGTGTCGGGTCGGGATAGGGGCGGTCAGGACACCTGACCGAGCCCCTCCCACACCGCCCGGCATGCGGGTCCGTACCGGGCGGTTCGGTAAGTTGAGGTCATGAGAGCCGAGGCACACCCAGCCGGTCGAAGAAGGCGATCGGCATGACGGCGTTCAGCAGGTAGCGGCTGTTACGCCACCACCGCCGGCTGTTCGCCGCAATGCCCGCCGGATCTACACCGCTTCGCCTTGGCCACGAGCGCTTCGCGGTTTTTGGCCCGCTCGCCCTACCCGGCAGTGCCTTGTATCCGGTTCCTGTTCGTCGGCTCGCGGTTTACGCCCCACGCCTCCTCCCCACGGTCAGTCACCCTCCCGCAGTTGCGCTTCGCTTCACTCGCCGTGACCAGCTCGTGGCGGGACTTGCACCCGCAGGGGTGCGCCCATGCTGGGCGCACCAAAAAAAGCGGCGCTTGCGCGCCGCTTCCAGAGGGCCCTTGCCGAAGACATGGGCCGTTTCACGTGGCCGGTTTCCCTCAGTCGTTCAGCAGGCCATAGTAGAACTTCGGGCCCGCCCCTTCTGGCGGCTGGATGAGGGTGGGATCGATCTCGGAGACCGGGGCCGGCACCGGCGGGTTTCCGGCCTGGGTCGAATCCACCGTCTGCACCCGGCCGACCGCCACCCTGTCGCCCGTCACCGTGCGGCCGGGCAGGCTGTCGAGGTAGAGGCGCATCAGGTGCACGGCGTGCACGAAGCGGTCCGGCGCCACCTGCTTCACCCGCGGGCCGTTGACAATGCCTTCGCTGTTGAGCGGCGGCACCAGGCTGATGCCGCTGCGGTAGTCGTCGGCGTCGGCGAGTTCAAAGAACATGTGGTTGGTGCCACCGCTGGTGCGGCAGATGCGGTCCAGTGCCTCGCCGTGTGGGAAGCAGGAAGCGAACAGGTAGCGCTTGCTGGGGTCGAGCTTCACCCCGCCGATGGTGGTTTCCACGATGCGCCCGCCGGAGCTGCTGAAAGGCCGGTTGTCCAGATCGATCTTCTGGGTCATGTTGGCCATACCCACGTACCAGCCGCCACGCTGCAAGAAGGGGTTGCGGTCATACACGGCGGTGAGCACGGTTTCCATGCTGTCCAGGATGGATTTGCCGGAGAACTCGGCCACGGCTACGGCCGGCGTGATGGGGAACAGGGTGTAGAGATCACGCAGGGTGATGTCGCCAGGGTTGCGGCCATCGCGGAAGCCCTGGCCGGGGGCGACCACGTCGGCCGAGAGAATGGCGTGGCCGAAGCGGAAGCCGTTGGTCATGGACAGGTCCACGCCGGTGGGGACAACGGTGTTGGCGACGTTGAAGATGGCGTCGGCGATGAAGTTGTTGATCTCGTCCTCCAGCGCATTGCCGCGGTGCAGTATCACTTCGGTGTGTCCGACCACTGTGTCCAGGCTCTCGGTGAGCTGCAGGCCGCGGGTGGTGATGTCGCCACAGTCGTTGCCGGGGCAGTAGCCGCCGGGCATGAAGGTGTGGCGCACCACCGTGTCACCGATGAAGGGCGCCTCAGCGTGGTCCACCAGGGCCTTGATCTCGGGATCCTCCGGTACTTCGTCGTCCACGGGGATGGCATTCCATTCGAAGCCGGTCACCTGGCCGCCGCGCACGACCAGATCGAGCCGCCCGAGGAAGAGATCCTCGGTGGTCTCGACCACCACGGTCTCATCGTGCTCCAGGTAGTGCACGCGGCGGGGCGCCTTGGGCCGGATGCGGTGTTCATCGGCCACCAGGGCATTCAGGGTGACTTCGTGGGTGTGGGCGGAGAGCACCACATCCACATCCTCGAAGCGGCGGCCGATCTCCAGATTCTGGGCCAGGCCGAGTTCCGACTGGACCACGATCACCGTGGCGCCCTGCATCTTGGCCTCTTCGATAATACCCGGCAGTTCCTGGATGCCCTGGGTGAAACGCAGGCCGATGTTGAACACCTTGGGTTGCTGCGGGACGATGGCAGCGGTGATGCCGATCACGGCCACCCGCACCCCGTCCACGTCGAAGAGCTTGTAGGGCGGCAACACCCGCTTGTTGTGGAGCTGCGGTGGCAGCGGGGCGCTGTCCGCGTCGTTGTACAGGTTGATGGCGATGGTGGGGAAGGCCGCCGGCGTCACCCCCGGGCCGTCATAGGCGTCTGCCATGACCCGGATGTTGGCGGGCAGCGGCGGCTTGGGCCCGAAACTGGCGAAGCGGTTGCGGAACACGGCGGGGCCATAGCCGAACTCCCAGTTGCCGGGGGTGTAGGCGTCGATGCCCATGGCATTCAGGGCTGGCATGATGGCATCGCCCACGGTGAACATGACCTCGGGCGTCCCGTGCACCGTGTCGCCCACGGCGAGCAGCAGACTCGCCGGGTTGTCGGCGCGGATTTCGTCGATCAGGGTCTTGGCCTTGGCCAGACCGCCGCCCTGGGTCACGTAGCGCTCGCCGTCGGCCGTCTTTAGGATGCCGGCATGGGGCACCAGATTGCCATGCACGTCGGATAGCTGGATCAGGGTGATGGTCTTGCCGTGGTGCGGGCCGGCCTGCGCCTGCAGGCCCAGCAGGGCCAGGCTCATCGCCAACGCGGCCGCGCCCAGGCGGCTCGTCAGATTGCTGGATTTCATCTTGTTCTCCTCCGATGCCTCGAATGCTCCAGCGGCGGTTGGCCGCCGGATTCCAGAGTAGAACTGGGGACGGGAGGCAGGAATAGGGAAAATCCTGATGCGGCCTCGGCAGAATGCCGATTTCTCAGGGGGAAACGATGCCCAGGCGGATCGCCATGCGGGTGAGTTCGGAGGCGTTGCTCACGCCCAGTTTCTGCTTGACCCGGGTGTTGTGGTGTCCGACTGTCTTGGGACTGACGTTCAGCAGCTCGGCGATGTCGTTGACCGACATGCCTTCGGCACGCAGCCGGAAGACCTCGAACTCCCGTGGAGAGAGATCGGCGATCAGGCGGTTGTCGTCGGAGGCCTTGCGCCCGACCA
>NZ_JALTON010000024.1 GCF_027000115.1 Thiohalobacter sp.
CCTATGCCCGCGCCTACGATACCTCCGAACAGCGGGCGAGCCATCTCCCCCGCTGGCTCCACCAGTACAACTGGCATCGCCCTCATGCTAGCCTGGACTACCACCCGCCCATCAGCCGGCTGCCAGCCGTGAACAACCTGGTGGGTTTACACAGCTAGCGGGCTTGAAAGGGCCGCCGTCCGTCCCTATCTGACAGTCCCCCACCCTGTCGCCGGCACAGTCCGGCGCGTGGTATTCCTGATCCTTGTCGCATGTGACTTCTTTATGGACCGAGGAGGATTGCATCGATGAAGATTGCCCAGGTTGCCCCCCTGCACGAGAGCGTCCCGCCGCGCACCTACGGCGGCACCGAGCGCGTGGTGTCCTATCTGACCGAGGCGCTGGTGGACGCCGGCCACGAGGTCACCCTCTACGCCAGTGGCGATTCACGCACCCGTGCCGAACTGGTGCCGGTGGTAGCGGCGGGCCTGCGCCTGAAGGGGGACTGCCGCGACCCGCTGGCCCATCACGTGCTGATGCTCGACCGCGTGCTGCGTGATGCCCACCGCTACGACATCATCCACTTCCACATCGACTACCTGCACTTCCCGCTGGCGCGCGCGCTGTCGCTGCCGCATCTCACCACCCTGCACGGCCGGCTCGACATCCCCGATCTCGCACCCCTGTACCGGGCCTACGGCGACATGCCCGTGGTCTCCATCTCCAACGACCAGCGCGGCCCGCTGCCCATGGCCGACTGGGTGGCCACCGTCTACAACGGCCTGCCGGAGGACCTGTACCGCTTCCATCCCGAGCACCAGGGCTACCTGGCCTTCCTCGGTCGCATCTCGCCCGAGAAGGGCATCACCCGGGCACTGGAGATCGCCAAGGCCGCGGGGCTGCCGCTCAAGGTGGCGGCCAAGATCGATGCCGCGGACCGGCAATACTACGAGGAGATCGTTGCGCCACAGATGGACCACCCGCTGATCGAGTACGTCGGCGAGATCGGCGAGGCGGACAAGAGCGACTTCCTGGGCGGCGCCCGCGCTCTGCTGTTCCCGATCGACTGGCCGGAGCCCTTCGGGCTGGTGATGACCGAGGCCATGGCCTGCGGCACGCCGGTGATCGCCTACCGCCGCGGCTCGGTGCCGGAGGTCATCGAAGACGGGCGCAGCGGTTTCATCGTCGACAATCTCAGCGCCGCCATCGAGGCCGTGGCCCGCATCGACGACATCGACCGTGCCCAGTGCCGGGCCGCCTTCGAGGAACGCTTCACTGCCCGCCACATGGCCGATGCCTACATCGAGGCTTATGAGACGGTGCTGAAGCGGCAGCAGCGTGCACGCATCGCGGTGTAGCGATGAGCGAACACAGCCAGCCCGTGGAAGACATCATCGAGGTGGACGACCACCTCTATGTGCGCGCGGCCTCGTCACTGGCCGACGACCGCACGCGGGTACTCAAGCTGGACGAGACCTTCGCCGTTCACGACCGCTTCGGCGACTTCCAGTCCCTGGGGCTGGGCGAACAGGGCCTCTACCACGAGGGTACCCGTCACCTGTCCGGCCTGGAACTGACCGTCAACGGCCAGCGCCCGCTGTTGCTCAATTCCTCCGTCAGCAAGGACAACAGCGAGCTGACCGTGGACCTGACCATGCCGGCCATGCACCAGCAGGGCCAGCCGGTCACGCCCAGTCACAGCCTGCACATCCTCAGGCGCAAGCTGATCTGGGACAGCGCCGAACACGAGTACATTCGCCTGTACAACTATGGCGATCGTCCCCTGACCCTGCGCCTGCGGCTTGCGCTGGCCGCCGACTTCGTCGACATCTTCGAGGTCCGCGGCGCGCACCGCCCGCGGCGCGGCGAGCCGTTGCCGGCGGTCATCGAGGAACGGGAGCTGGTGCTGGGCTACCGTGGTCTGGATCGGGTCACTCGCCGCACCCGCATCCGTTTCGATCGCCAGCCGGCCCGGCTGGAACCGGATCGGGCCGAGTTCGAGCTCACCGTCGGTCCCGGCCAGTGCGAAACGCTGTCGCTGGTCATCGCCTGCGAGAACGGCCACAGCCGCCGCAGCCGGCCCGGTTTCGATCGCGCCCGCAGCCTGGCCCGGGCCCGCCGCCGTGAGGAATGCGCCGCGCTGGGCGAGGTCTTCACCTCCAACGAACAGTTCAACGACTGGCTGAACCGCTCCGCCGCCGACCTTGCCATGCTCACCGGCGACACCGAGCAGGGCCCCTACCCGCACGCGGGCGTGCCCTGGTTCGCTACCCCCTTCGGGCGGGATGGCCTGATCACCGCGATGCAGTACCTGTGGCTGGCACCCGGGCTGGCGCGCGGTGTACTGGCCTACCTGGCGGCACACCAGGCCCGCGAGGAAAACCCGGAGCGGGACGCCGAGCCCGGCAAGATCCTGCACGAGGTACGCCAGGGCGAGATGGCGGCACTGGGCGAGATCCCGTTCGGGCGCTACTACGGCAGCGTCGATGCCACGCCCTTGTTCGTCATGCTGGCGGGCGCCTATTACGACCGCACCGGCGACCGCCCCTTCCTCGAAGCCATCTGGCCCAACATCGAGGCGGCACTGGGCTGGATCGATGACCATGGTGACAGCAACGGCGACGGTTTCATCGACTATGCCCGCCATGCCGAGCGCGGCCTGGTACAGCAGGGCTGGAAGGACTCGGACGATTCCGTGTTCCACGCCGATGGCCGCGACGCCCCCGGCCCCATCGCCCTGTGCGAGGTGCAGGGCTATGTCTATGCTGCCCGCCTCGCCGCCGCGCGGCTGGCGGCGCTGTTCGGCGAGCGGGAACGTGCCGCCGAACTCGAAGCGCAGGCGGCGGAACTCAAGTCACGCTTCAACGCGGCCTTCTGGCTGGAGGCGCTGGGCACCTATGCCCTGGCACTGGACGGCGAGGGCCGACCCTGTGCGGTGCGCAGCTCGAACGCGGGGCACACCCTGTTCACGGGCATCGCCAGCGCCGAATATGCGCGCCGGGTGGCCCAGACACTGATGGACGACCGCAGTTTCAGCGGCTGGGGCGTGCGCACCCTCGCCCAGGGCGAGGCCCGCTACAACCCCATGTCCTACCACAACGGTTCGGTATGGCCCCACGACAATGGCCTGATCGCCGCCGGCCTCGCCCGCTACGGCTACAAGGACGCGGCCATGCGCATCCTCACCGGCCTGTTCGACGCCAGCATTGCACTGGACCTTCACCGCCTGCCGGAACTTTTCTGCGGCTTCCGGCGCCGACCCGGCCAGGGACCGACCCGCTATCCCGTGGCCTGCGCGCCGCAGGCCTGGGCCTCGGGCGTGGTGTTCCATCTGTTGCAGGCAGCCCTCGGCCTGGACTTCTCGGCCGACAGCCCGCAGATCCGTTTCGACCACCCCCAGCTCCCCGACTACCTGCACCAGGTGCAGATCCGCAACCTGCGGGTGGGGGCCGCGACCCTGGATCTGGAACTGACCCGCCATGACCACGATGTCGGCATCAACGTGACCCGCAAGGAAGGGGCGGTGGAGGTCGCCGTGGTGGTGTGATCAGGGCCGCGGCTCGACCACGGCGGGAATCACGGTGCCGTCCAGCAGCACGGCGACGAAATGCCGCGGCCGCGCAATGACCAGACCCTCGGACACCCCGTTGAAATACACGATGTAGTGCCAGTAGTGTCGCCCGCCGGAATCGCGCAGCGACTTGAGGGCGATTTCATGGATCTCGATGTCGTCGAACTGCGGCAGCTCACGGCGGGCCCAGTCGCGCACCCGGGCGATGGCGGCATCGACGCCCAGAGGCAGCGGCTTCTCGCCCGGCGCCCAGGCCGGCGACTCCAGCCGGTGGCGATCGGCGTAGATGACGATGCGCTTGCCCTCGAAATCCTCCACCCAGGCCAGCGGCAGGGTCTGGGCATGGGCCGCGGACAGGGCCGCGAACAGCAACAGGGCCGCGCTCAGGCGGATGCGCATGGGCTTTCTCCTCAGGCAACTCGAACGGTGCATTATACGCCGCCCTGCCCGGGTCAGCGCTGCGTCGCGCCAGCCGCCCGCGGACGCCAGACCGCGGCCGCGCCGACCCCGCGCGGATCGCTCGCCGCCTCGACACGACCACTGGTCCGATCCCAGACCAGGGCCTGCATGTTGCCCCAGGGACGTGTCTGCTGCTCCAGCAGGTGCCCCCGCACCCGCAGCGCGGCACGCACCTCGGGCGACAGGGCGTCCGGCTCGAGCTGCACGACATCGGGCAGGTACTGGTGGTGGAAGCGCGGCCGCGCCACCCAGTCGGCCGGCGTCCCGCCCTCGACGAAGGCCAGCGTGCCCAGCATCACCATGCTGATGATGCGCGAGCCGCCCGGGGTACCCAGCACCGCCACCCGCCGACCGTCGTCGAGGAAGGTCGGGGTCATGGAGGACAGCATGCGCTTGCCGGGGGCGATGGCATTGGCCTCGGCGCCGACCAGCCCGTAGGCATTGGGCACCCCGGGCTTGGCCGAGAAGTCGTCCATCTCGTCATTGAGCAGCACGCCGGTGCCGGGCACCACGAAGGCGGCGCCGAAGGGATAATTGACGGACAGGGTCGCGGCCACCCGGTTGCCCTCGGCATCGAGGATGGAAAAGTGCGTGGTGTGCGGGCCTTCCGGCCCGGCCGTGACCGGCGCCAGCGCCGCGCTGGGCGTGGCCCGGTCGAGACGGATGCCGGCGCGCAGGCCGGCCGCGTAATCGGGGCTCAGCAGCCGCGCCAGCGGCGGGGTCACAAAGTCCGGGTCACCCAGGTACTGCGCCCGGTCGCGATAGGCACGGCGCCAGGCCTCGACGATCAGATGGGTACGGGTGGCCTCGTCGAGCCGGGCCAGCGGATAGCCCGCAAGGATGTTGAGCGCCTCCATCAGCACCACGCCGCCGGACGAGGGGGGTGCCGCGCTCACGATGTCCACGCCGCGATAGCGGCCACGCACCGGCGTACGCTCCACCACCCGGTACTCGGCCAGATCGCGCAGGCTCCAGATGCCGCCGGCCGCGCGCACGCCCGCCACCAGCGCCCGCGCCAGCTCGCCGCCATAGAAGCCCTCGCGGCCCTGCGCGGCCAGCCGCTCCAGCGTCAGCGCCAGTTCCGGCTGGCGGATGCGATGGCCCGGCGGCGGCACCTCGCCGTCGACGAGAAACAGCCGGGCTGCCTCCGGCTGCCGGCGCAGGGCGTCGCGGCGAAAGCGCGCCATGGCCCGGTAGTGGTCGTCGACCTCGAAGCCTTCGCGCGCCAGGCGGATGGCCGGCGCCAGACTCGCCGCCAGCGGCAGACGACCGTAGCGCTCGGCGATATGGGCCAGCGCCGCCGGTTCGCCGGGGATGCCCGCGGCCAGCGCGCCATCCATGGACAGGCCCGGCACCACCCGGCCCGCCTCGTCGAGATAGAGGTCGCGATGGGCGGCCAGCGGCGCGCGCTCGCGGCCGTCGACCATGGTCTCGAAGCCGTCCGCGGCACGATGCAGCAGCCAGAAGCCACCGCCGCCGATGCCCGAGCTGTAGGGCTCGACCACGGCCAGCGCCGCGCTCACCGCCACCGCGGCATCGAAGGCATTGCCCCCGGCGTCGAGGATCTCGCGGCCGGCGGCGGTGGCCAGGGGATGGGCACTGGCGATCGCCGCCAGGCCCGGCCGCGGGGGCGGCCGGTCGCCCGCGAGCGCGACTGCGGGCAGCAGCCAGCACAGGAAAAGAACGGTAAGCGCCCGCTGGTACATGGATCGGCTCCCTGGAATGGCATGACTGCCGGCATTGTCCGGGCTGCCGCCGCTGGTGTCACCCTGCCGGCTCGCCCATAATGCCGGCATGGACGTCACCGCGGTCTATCCGGGCACCTTCGACCCCATCACCAACGGCCACAGCGACCTGGTGGAGCGCGCCGCCCGGCTGTTCGACCGGGTCATCCTCGCCATTGCAGCCAGTCCGGCCAAGACGCCCGCCTTCGATCTGGACACCCGCGTCGCGCTGGCCCGCGAGGTGCTGGCCGATCTGCCCAATGTCCGCGTGCTGCCCTTCGAGGGCCTGCTGGTCGACTTCGTCCGCGCCCAGGGTGCAGGGGTCATCCTGCGCGGCCTGCGCGCGGTATCGGACTTCGAGTACGAGTTCCAGCTCGCCAGCATGAACCGCCAGCTCGCACCCGGCATCGAGACCCTGTTCCTCACGCCAGCGGAGCAGTACGCCTTTGTTTCCTCGAGCCTTGTACGGGAAATCGCGGCACTGGGCGGAGACGTCTCGCCCTTTGTCCACAGTGCCGTTGTGGCTGCGCTGAAGGCGCGTCTGGGGTAATATTACCGGCCGCCAGACAACCCTCGGCCGTAGTAACCGAACCGGAGATCCACCCATGGCCCTGCTCATCACCGACGAGTGCATCAACTGCGACGTCTGCGAACCCGAATGCCCCAACGGTGCCATCTTCCAGGGGGGCGAGATCTACGAGATCAATCCCGACCTCTGCACCGAGTGCAAGGGCCATTACGAGGTGTCACAGTGCCTGGAGGTCTGCCCGGTGGACTGCATCATCGTCGACCCGGACCACGTGGAAACCGAGGAAGAGCTGCTGGCCAAGTACGAGCGCATCACCAGCGAGACCAGCTGACGATTCCGCTGCCCCCACGCGAAACGAAGCGCCCGGAACAGGCCGGAGGGTGCGCACGCCTCACACCTCACGCCTCACAAGAAAATACCCCACCGTCCCCGCCGTGCCCCGGCGGGTGATCGCGTAGCCCTGCGGCAACCAGCCCGCAAGCGTGGCCTCCGGCAGGCTGCTTTCCGCCTCGATGTAGAGCACGGCCCCCGGGGCCAGCCAGCCCCCTTCCAGTGCCTTCAGCGCGGGCTCGAGCAGGCCCTTGCCGTAGGGCGGATCGAGGAAGACGATGTCGAAGGGCCGGGGCGGACCGGCGAGAAAGCGCAGGGCATCGGCCTGCACGACCTGCAGGCGCTCGCCGGCACCGAGCAGGGCCAGGTTCTCGCGCAGGCGGCGAACCACGCCGGCGGCGCGCTCCACCATCACCACTTCGCCGGCACCCCGTGACGCGGCCTCGAAACCCAGTGCGCCACTGCCGGCGAACAGGTCCAGGCAGCGCGCACCTGGCAGGTCGGACACCAGCCAGTTGAACAGGGTCTCGCGCACCCGGTCCGGCGTGGGCCGCAGGCCGGGTGCATCGGCAAAGCGCAGCCGGCGGCTGCGCCATTCACCGCCGATGATTCGCAACTGGTTGCCGGTCCGTCCGCCCATGACTCGCTCCCGATTCAGGGCGCGAGTCTGGCGGCACGGACCGGCCCGGTCAACGCCGGCGGGCGGCGCCGACCAGCCCCAGCAGGCCGCTGCCGAACAGCCACACGGCGGCCGGCAGGGGCACGGCACTGACCGTGCCGGGCGTGGGCGCGGTCAGGGCGAAATCGGCCAGGTTGTTGTCGGTGTCCATCAGTCCGATGCGGGACAGGCTGCTGCCCGGGCCGGCGTCGGGCGCGGCCTGTCCCTCGCCGGCGAAAATGGCCGTGCTGAAATCACCGTAGCCGACGGCATCGACGACCAGACCGTCGTTCCACAGGCGGATGCTGTCCGGCCCGTTCTGGAAGTCGACATCCGCGATCAGGTCGGCATTGGCCACCAGCGTGGTGCCGCCGCCGGCGTCGTCGGCGATCACGAACAGGCCGTCGGCCGGAATGACGCCGCTCAGCAGCACCGACCTGTAGACACTGCCATCGGCGCCGTTGATGCCCTGCAACGCGAGGCCGGTCAGATCGAGGCCGGCCGGGCCATGCAGTTCCACGAACACCTTGCCCGCATCGCCGGACGGGGCGTCGTAGTAGATCTCGGAAATGATCAGGTCCGCCTGCGCGATGTTCGCCAGGCCAAGCAGTACCGGTGCGCACAGGGCGCGCCGCAACATGCGACCGTCCATGGTCTTGTTCCCTCCCTGGTGGTTGTTCGTGTGGGGGCGTGGCCGCCTCCCTGGCAGCCACCCGCGCAATCTGGCAGAAACGAATGCCGGGCACCGTCGGAGCGGCCCGCAGCCGGCTGTCAGCCCGGGCCGACAATCCTTGTCAGTCGGTGCCCGCCCCGCCGACCATCACCGTCACCATGCGATCGGGATCGACCCGGCGGCGGAAGGCATCCGCAACCTGTTCCCGGGTCACGGCCTCGATGCGGGCATTGAAGGTTTCCAGGTAGTCCAGCGGCAGGCGGTAAAAGCCGATCATGGCGATGTATTCCAGGATCTTGCCGTTGCTGTCGATGCGCAGGGGATAGCCGCCGGTGATGTGGCGCCGCGCGGCGACGAGTTCCTGCTCCGTCGGACCGGCCTCGACGAAGCGCACCAGCGTCCGGCGCAGCACGTCCAGCGCCTCGTCCGCCGTCTCGTTGCGGGTCTGCAACCCGAGCCGGAAAGGGCCGCGCCGCGCCATGGGCAGGAAGTAGCTGTAGGCACTGTAGGCCAGCCCGCGTTTCTCGCGAATCTCCTCGCTGATGCGCGATACCAGCCCGCCGCCCCCCAGCACGTAGTTGCCGACATAGAGCGCGAAGTAGTCGTCCTCGCCGCGGGCCACGCCGGGCTGGCCCATGAGGATGTGGGTCTGGGTGGAGGGATGGGCGATACGTTCCTCGCGCGCCAGCCTCAACGCGGGCACCTCGGGCAGCGGCGGCGCCGGCTCGCCGGCCGGCAGTCCGGCGGTGACGCGGCGGGCGATGGCCTCGGCACCGGCGCGGTCCAGGTCGCCCACGATGGCCACCACCGCATTGCGGGCCACATAGTAGCGGCGATGGAAGGCCTGTACCTGGCGCCGGGTCAGGGCCTTGACCGATTCCGGCGTGCCGTCGGGCGACGAGGCATAGGGGTGATCGCCATAGAGCGCACGATAGAAGGCACGCTCGGCGATCTCGCCCGGCTTCTGCTGCGCGTACTGCAGGGCCACCAGCATGCGTTCCCGTTCACGCGAGAAGTCCTCGGGCCGGAAGTCGGGTTCGGCGATCACGCTCGCCATCAGTGCCAGCGCGGGCTCGAGCAGTTCGGCATCGGTCAGGCTGCGCAGCCTGACCCAGGCCATGTCCCGCGCCGCGCCACTGCCCAGCCGGGCGCCCACGCCTTCCAGCCGCGCGGCGATCTCGTCGGCATCCAGCCCGCCGGCGCCGGTGTCGAGCAGGGCGCTGGTCAGGCTGGCCAGCCCGGCATGCCCGTCATCGCGCGCGCTGCCGGCATCGAACACCAGGCGCACGTCGACCATGGGCAGTTCGCGCGCGGGCACGAAATACACCCGTGCCCCGTTTTCCGTTTCCCAGTGCTGGATGGGCGCCATGGCCCAGACCGGCAGAACCGGCAACAGCCACAGCGCCAGCGCGCGCAGAGCGGTTCCGAAATCAATGGCCATGAGCGCCTCCCCTCATCTGTGCCGCCCGGGCCCGTGCCCGCATTTCGGCATCCATCGGCAGCGGATCGAGAACGGCCACGGTCAGCCGCTCGTCACGCAGGTACTTGCGGGCCACCGCCTGGACCTGTTCAGGCGTCACCGCCCGGATGCGGTCGGCATACTGTTCGTCGAGACGCCAGTCCAGCCCGACCGATACCAGCCGGCCGATGCGCATGGCCTGGTAGAACACCGAGTCCTCCTCGAACACCGCGCCGGCCAGCACCTGCGCCTTCACCCGTGCCAGCTCGTCGGCCGTCACCGGGCGTGTCTGCAGGCGGCGTACCTGTTCGCGCAGCGCCTTTTCGAGTTCGGCGATGTCGTGGCCGTTGGCGGGCGTGCCGTCGAGCAGGAACAGGCTCTCCTGCCGGTCGTAGAGGTCATAGCCCGCCCCCGCGCTGGCGGCGACCTCCTGGCCACGCACCAGTTCGCGCGCCAGCCGCGCGCTGTTGCCGCCATCGAGAATGCCGGCGGCCACTTCCAGCGCATAGGGTTCCCAGTCGCCTTCGGCGGTGAGCACCACCGGCACCTTGTAGCCCATCAGGATATAGGGCAATTCCGCCGGCACACGCACCCGGATGCGGCGCTCGCCACGCTGGACCATCTCCCGGCGCGGCTTGGGCGGCTCGATCCGGCTGGGCCGGAGCGGACCGTAATGCTTCTTCGCCAACGCCAGCACGGCCTGCGGATCGACATCGCCCGCGACCACCAGGATGGCGTTGTTCGGCGCATACCACTTTTCATACCAGGCCTGCAGGTCCTCGATCTTCAGATTCTCGAGATCGTCCATCCAGCCGATGGTGGGGATGCGGTAGGGGCTGTTGAGAAAGGCCGTGGCATTGAACTGCTCGAAGGTCAACGCCTGCGGGTTGTCCTCGGTACGCAGCCGGCGTTCCTCCATCACCACCTTGACCTCCTTCTTCACTTCCTCGGGGTCCAGGCGCAGGTTGCGCATGCGATCGGCCTCCAGCTCGAAGGCGATCGCCAGGCGCGACTTCTCCAGCCGCTGAAAGTAGGCGGTGTAGTCGCGGCTGGTAAAGGCATTCTCGCGGCCGCCGTTCTCGGCAATGATGCGCGAGAACTCGCCGGGGCCGAAACGCTCGGTGCCCTTGAACATCATGTGTTCGAGCACATGCGAGATGCCGGTGATGCCGTCGTGCTCGTAGCTGGAACCGACCCGGTACCACACCTGCGAGACCACCACCGGCGCCCGGTGGTCCTCCTTCACGATCAGCCGCAGGCCGTTGTCGAGCCTGTACTCGTGGACGCGATCGGCGGACTCGCCGGCCAGCGCCACGGTTGCCGGCAGCCACAGCGCCAGCAGCGTCAGTAGCATTCTGCGCATGCCTCTCCCCTGTTGGTCGGGTGTTTTCCCCTGTTCGGGGCCGGATGGTAGGATAGGCGAAGCCTTCCCATTTGCCTAATGACAGCCACGATGATCTTTGGTTTCGGTCGCGACAGGGACAAGACCGCGGAGCCGGTCGAGCCCACCGAGGAAAAATCCGACGACAAGCCCCGCAAGGGCCTGTTCGCGCGCCTGCGCGACGGCCTGGCCAAGACCCGCAGCGGCCTGACCGAGGGCATCTCGCGGCTGGTGCGCGGCCGGCGCAAGATCGACGACGCGCTGCTGGAGGAACTGGAGACCCAGCTGCTGGTCGCCGACGTCGGCGTGGAGGCGACCACCGAGATCATCGGCGACCTCACCCGGCGTGTCGCCCGCAAGCAGCTCGACGACGCCGAGGCCCTGCTCGCCGCACTGCGCGAGGACATGACGGCGCTGCTCGAACCGGTGTCGAAGCCGCTGGAGATCCCGGAACAGGAACAGCCCTTCGTGATCCTGATGGTCGGCGTCAACGGCGCCGGCAAGACCACCACCATCGGCAAGCTGGCGGCCCGCTTCAAGGCCGAGGGCCGCTCGGTGATGCTCGCGGCCGGGGATACCTTCCGCGCCGCGGCAGTGG
This sequence comes from Thiohalobacter sp., assembly GCF_027000115.1. Lineage (NCBI taxonomy): Bacteria > Pseudomonadati > Pseudomonadota > Gammaproteobacteria > Thiohalobacterales > Thiohalobacteraceae > Thiohalobacter > Thiohalobacter sp. The sequence goes on from NZ_JALTON010000024.1 coordinate 11,362, forward strand.
AACAGCTCCAGACCTGGGGCGAGCGCAACGGGGTGCCGGTGATCGCCCAGCAGCAGGGGGCGGATTCGGCCTCGGTCATCTTCGATGCCCTGCAGGCGGCGCAGGCGCGTGGCATCGACGTGCTCATCGCCGACACCGCCGGACGCCTGCACACCCAGTCCAACCTCATGGAAGAGCTGAAGAAGATCAAGCGCGTGCTGGGCAAACTGGACCCGAGTGCCCCGCACGAGGTGATGCTGGTGGTGGATGCCGGCACCGGCCAGAACGCGCTCAATCAGGCATTGCAGTTCAACGCGGCGGTGGGCCTGACCGGGATCACCCTCACCAAGCTCGACGGCACGGCAAGGGGCGGCGTGATCTTCGCCATCGCCCGCCGGCTGGGCGTGCCCATCCGCTTCATCGGTGTCGGCGAAGCCGCCGAGGACCTGCGCCCCTTCGACGCCCGGGAGTTCGTCGATGCGCTGTTCTCGGGAACGGAAGGCGACGCATCGGCCGCCGCCGATCCGAGCGGGGGATGACACAGAGAAGGATCAGACCGTGACTCGTCTCTTGTCTCTTGCCTCCTGCATCCGGATCGCATGATCCGCTTCACCCAGGTCAGCAAGCGCTATCCCGGCGGCCGCGAGGCCCTGCGCGGGCTGGATTTCACCATGCGCCAGGGCCAGATGGCCTTTCTCACCGGCCACTCCGGCGCCGGCAAGAGCTCGCTGCTCAAGCTGATCGCGCTCATCGAGCGCGCCAGCCAGGGCCAGGTGATCGTCGACGGCCAGAACCTGACCCGCGCCGGACGCCGCCAGATCCCTTACGTCCGCCGCAAGATCGGGCTGATCTTCCAGAACCACCAGCTCCTGTTCGACCGCACCGTGTTCGACAACGTCGCCCTGCCGCTGGTGATCCAGGGCGTGGGCCACCGCGAACTGGGCCGCCGGGTCCGCGCCGCGCTGGACAAGGTCGGGCTGCTGGACAAGGAACGCGCCTATCCCGTGACCCTGTCCGGCGGCGAGCAACAGCGGGTGGGCATCGCTCGCGCCGTGGTGCACAAGCCGCCGCTGCTGCTGGCCGACGAGCCCACCGGAAACCTCGACCCCGAACTCTCGCGCGAGATCATGCACCTGTTCGAGCAGTTCAACCAGGTGGGCGTCACCGTGCTGATCGCCACCCATGACATCGATCTCGTCACCCGCCTGCCCTATCCCATCCTCAAGCTGCATGAAGGGCGGCTGACCAATCCCGAGGTGCTGAACGCATGAGGCGCCGCAATCGCCGGCGCCCGGTCGGCCGCGCCACGCCTGCCGCCGCCCGCCATCGCCAGCCGCGCAACGGGCGGTTGCGGCTGCCGTCACCACGCCGCTACCTGTTGCGCCATGCCCAGGTGGCCCTGGCCAGCCTCGGGCGGCTGGCACGCAACCCCGCCTCCAGCCTGATGACCGCCGCGGTGATCGGCATCGCGCTGGCCCTGCCCGCCGGCCTGCTCACCCTGCTCGACAACCTGCAACGCCTGTCCGCCGGCTGGGACGGGGGTGCCAGCCTGTCACTGTTTCTGCGCCATGAAGTCGACGCCGACGCCGCGCGCGCGCTGGCCGGGCGCCTGCAGGGCTGGCCGGAGGTGGCGAAGGTCACCCTGCTGACGCCGGAACAGGCGCTGGCCGAGTTCCGCGCGCTGTCCGGCTTCGGGGACGCGCTGGACGCCCTGCCCGAGAACCCGCTGCCGGCGGTGCTGATCGTGCAGCCCGACGGACGCCATGCCGGGCCGGAGGCCGCCGGCGCCCTGCTGGAACGGTTGCGGGGCCTGCCCGAGGTCGAACTGGCGCAGCTCGACCTGCAGTGGGTCCGGCGCTTCCAGGCGCTGATGGAGATCGGCCGGCGCGGCGTGCTGGTGATCGGCGCCCTGCTGGCACTGGCGGTGCTGCTGGTGATCGGCAACACCATCCGCCTCGACATCCAGAACCGGCACGAGGAGATCCTGGTGACCAAGCTGGTCGGCGGCACCGATGCCTTCGTCCGTCGCCCCTTTCTCTACGGCGGCTTCTGGTACGGACTCGCCGGCGGTCTGATCGCCGTGCTGCTGGTCGAGGCCGCCCACCTGCTGCTGGCCGGACCGGTCAGCCGGCTGGCCGGCCTGTACCACAGCAGTTTCTCTCTGTCGGGGCTGGATCCGGGCACGGCGGTCCTGCTGCTGGGCCTCGGCGCCGGCCTCGGCCTGGCCGGTTCCTGGCTGGCCGTCGGGCGTCATCTGAGCGTCATCGAACCGCGGTAGGCTGATTCCGTGGCATCGGGCGACTGAAGTTGCCGCGCCAACGGCCGATAAGGGGTATCAGCATTGCCTGACAGGGAGGACGTGGACGAGGGATCGTCCCGCTCTATCATGCTCAACCCACTCACCCGCATCCTCGTGGTCGACGGTTCCGAGGTGGCGCGCACCATCGTCAACCGCATCCTCGACGAGGAAATGCCCGAAGCGAACATCACCCTCTGCGGCTCTGCGGCAGAGGCACTGGAGCGGCTCGCCCGCGATCGCTTCGACCTGGTCACCACGGCGCTGATGCTGCCGGACATGGACGGCCTGGAACTCTCCAAGCGGGTCCGGAGCCACGAACTGCACCGCCATACCCCGGTGGTGGTGGTGTCCGGGGACGCCAACGAGCGCCTGTTGCGCGAGGGCTTCGCCGCCGGCGTCACCGACTACTTCGACAAGTCGCTGGGCTACCAGGCCTTCGTCGACTTCATCCGCGAACTCACCCGCCGCCACCAGGGCCTGGTCGGGCGGGTCCTGTATGTCGAGGACAGCCCCACCACCGCTCACCACAGCCGCCGGGTGATGGAACACCACGGGCTGCAGGTGACCCACTGCAACACCGCCGAGCGCGCCATCGAGCTGCTGGCCATGGGTGCCGCGGGCGGTGCCGACGAGGACGCGGGCTACGACGTGGTGGTCACCGATTTCTACCTCAAGGACCGTCTCACCGGCGGCGACCTGCTCCATGCCATCCGCACCAAATTCCGCTATTCCCAGCAGGAAATGCCCGTGCTGGTGCTCACCGACGCGCAAGAGGCGGATCGCCAGGTCGAGGTCTTCCATGCCGGCGCCAACGATTTCGTGCAGAAGCCGATCGTCGAGGAGATCCTCATCGCGCGCATCCGCTCGCTGCTGCTGATCAAGCAACAGTTCCTGGCGCTGAAGAAACAGAACGAGGAAATGCGCCACCTGGCCACCACCGACGGCCTGACCGGCGTCCACAACAAACGCTACCTGATCGAGCAGGGCGAGCGCTTCCTGTGCGACCGCCGCAACCTCCCGGTTTCGGTGATGCTGATCGACATCGACCACTTCAAGCGGCTCAACGACACCCACGGCCACCTGGAAGGTGACCGGGTGCTCGCCGCCATGGGCGGCATCCTCCGCACCGCGGTGCGCGAAGACACCCTGGTCTGCCGTTTCGGGGGCGAGGAATTCGCCGTGCTCCTGCCACGCTGCGGGCTGGAGGATGCCTGCGCCCGCGCCGAGCACCTGCGCGCCCGGGTCGAACAGCAGCGGCCGGCCGGCCACGCCATCACCATCAGCGTCGGCGTCGCCAGCAGCGAACGGATTCCCGGCCCCGATCTCGGCGGCCTGCTCGCCCAGGCCGACCAGGCCCTGTACCACGCCAAAAACCACGGCAGAAATCTGGTATCTGCTTGATCTGAGTCAAAAAAGCCCCCATGTGAAACTTTTGCGCCGCCTTGGCACTCTAAGGGGGCGAGTGCTAATATCATGTGCGGAAAAGGACATTCGAAGCGGAGGGGAAAGACAATGACTACGGCAATCGCGAAGGTACTGCCCCATCAGAACCTGCCGCTCCCGAGCGGCGACCTGGCAGGCTACATCGCCCGGGTCAACCAGTTCCCCGTGCTCTCGGCCGAGGAAGAGCGCGAACTCGCCACCCGCTACCGGGAGCAGAACGATCTCGAGGCCGCGCGCCAGCTCGTGCTGTCGCACCTGCGCTTCGTGGTGCACATCGCCCGCGGCTACAACGGCTACGGCCTGCCCCTGGGCGACCTGATCCAGGAAGGCAACATCGGCCTGATGAAGGCGGTCAAGCGCTTCGACCCCGCGGTCGGGGTGCGGCTGGTGTCCTTCGCCGTGCACTGGGTGCGCGCCGAGATCCACGAGTTCATCCTGCGCAACTGGCGCATCGTCAAGGTGGCCACCACCAAGGCCCAGCGCAAGCTGTTCTTCAACCTGCGCAGCGCCAAGAAGCGTCTCGGCTGGCTGAACAACGCAGAGGTCGAGGCCGTCGCCCGCGATCTCGGCGTCAAGCCGGAAACGGTGCGCGAGATGGAAAGCCGCCTCAGCGGCCAGGACATCGCCTTCGACCCCGGCGTGGACGACAGCGACGACGAGCCACGGCACTTCGCCCCGGCCGCCTACCTGACCGCCGATGCCGTCGTGGACCCGGCCGAAGTCATCGAGGCGACCGACTGGGATGCCCACAACCACGAAGCCCTGGCCGAGGCCCTGGCCTCGCTGGACGAGCGCAGCCGCACCATCCTGCAGGAACGCTGGCTGTCCGAGGACAAGACCACGCTGCAGGAACTGGCCGACCGCTATGGCGTCTCCGCCGAGCGCATCCGCCAGATCGAGAACAACGCCATTCGCAAGCTCAAGGCGACACTGGCGGCGTAACGCGCACACCCTTCAAGGCCCGACCCGAGCCCCCGCAACGCGGGGGCTTTTTTGTGGGCGAAAACAGGCGCGCCTTCAGATGTCCCGGCTCGAACACCCCCACAGACAGTCGCAAACCGCTGGATGATAGACGGTCAGACCCACGCCGCCTATCACGCAACCGACGCAACCGCGCGAAATCACCAACCGGCCAGCCCGGATCCGCCAACGTCTTGCTGCACCGCTGTTTTTCTACTAGCGTTGACCGTGGGCGCGGCGCGGAAATGCCGTTCGCGAGGAATGCTATACGGCCGGCGGCCGTGTTTGCTTTGCGGCCTGAGGCCGTCTAATCAATGTTATGTGTAGGAAGAACACAACATGAAGCTAATAAGCGAAATTATTGATTTGCTCAGTAACGGGGATGGGAGTCTTACCGAAGCGCTTATAAAAACAAAAGTAGTTCTGCATAAAATAGGCCACAAGGAGTTAATCGATTGGGTCAATAATGAATTAAACGGCTATCCTGATGATAGCAACCTGCCTTCTTACAGAATATTACCTGCTCAAGTATTGGCCAATATGGCTAATATGGCTTATCAAGTAAATGCTCATCCAATACCCACCATGCACTTAAAAGATTCATATAGAGAATCTCTAGAAACAGCAAAAATGACAGAATCATTAGCTGTTCTAGAGAAATTCACGGAATCAGATGGTGGTAGCCTTAGGCGACCTATTCCAATGGAGGCCAATCACATGCTAGGTGAGCCATTGTCAGGCGGCTTTCAAATTCAAAGCGCATGGAGCGAGATCCAACTATCTGGAATCACATCAATCCTTACACAAGTACGGTCACGTTTGCTCGATTTCTTATTGGAGCTTAATGAAAGTTTCGATGACGAAATGAGCGATGAAGAAGTGAAACAGCGTGCCGCTGTTACAGATGCTGAAAACATATTCAATAACGCGATATTTGGCGATAACGCTACTGTAATAGTAGGTAGTGGTAATACGCAACGGATTAATGCAACAGTTATCAAAGGAGACTTTAATAGTCTTACAGAAACTCTGAGAGAACACGGCGTTGAAGATGCAGATATAGAGGCACTAAAAGCAGCTATCGCCGCAGACGCCGCCGAAGGCGGGCCAAAGCAAGGTGAGTTTGGTGTCTCTGTAAAATCGTGGTTGCAAAGCATGCTCTCAAAAGCCGTTGATGCTTCTTGGCAAATTGAGCTTGGCGTTGCGAGCAGCCTTCTCGCAAGTGCACTTCAAAGGTTTTACGGTTGGATGTAACACATAACAATGCGCTCGTTCGGACGCAAACTGCGCTGCGCTTCGTTTGCGCCGCACAGCTTGGTCGTTATATGCCATAGGAGAGTCATGGAATTCGACGATAAAAAAAGAAGTAAATCTGGCTTGGTCGTTTGCCTTAGAGACATGGGTAATGGGAAAAGCCGAATCTTTATGGATGACGTTGTTGCCGATAAAGATAAAAACCCAATCACATGGAAATATGACTGCTTTTATACATTTACTCCAGAAATGGGCAACGCTGAAATTGATGACATGAATCTTACGGAAGAGCAATTTCAAAACATCGGCATGGCAGTTGTTGCGAGGTTGTTGGCGTTAAATGGAAGAGTCAAATAAAGTCATATAACAAGCCGCTCGTTCGGACGCAAACTACGCTGCGCTTCGTTTGCGCCGCACAGCTTTATCGTTATGTGGCCAGAAACTGAGACATGGAAGTAACAAAGATAGATCACCTCGTCCTGACGGTACAAGATATGGATGAAACAAAACTATTTTACGAAAGGGTATTGGGCATGGCGCCTATAACTTTTGGCGACGGCCGGGTAGCATTGAAGTTCGGTGCTCAGAAGATCAATCTTCATGTGTCAGGGAATGAGTATGAGCCCAAAGCAAGTCGTCCCGTTCCGGGTTCCGCAGATTTATGCTTTGTTACCCCAGTGGAGCTGGAAAACGCTATGAGCCACGTGAAAAGCTGTGGTGTAAAAATTATCGAGGGGCCAGTAAGTCGCACCGGGGCCAATGGGTCGCTGCTGTCATTTTACTTCCGTGATCCAAGCGGCAATCTTATTGAGGTGGCAAATGAAATGTAAGCCACATAACAACAGCACCCAGTTCGCCGCTGCGCGGCTCGGACGGCGCTTTGCGCCGCCGCTGGTGCAGGCCGTTAGCGGTAGGGAAAACTCATGGCTAATTTATATCTCTTTCGCGTAAAAGTTCAAAAGGCAGAACAAGGGGTTTTGTTTGGCCAGGAGATGGAGCCGAGCACATTTGTAACTAAGGTCATTTTGAATCGCCCCGGGTTCTCTAGACACTCTCGAGCTTCATAAAATATCTTTTCTCGTACTCCACCGGCGAGAGCATGTCATTGTAGCCGTGCTTGCGACGGCGGTTGTAGAACATCTCGATGTAATC
>NZ_JALTON010000025.1 GCF_027000115.1 Thiohalobacter sp.
CCGTTGTTTCCGCCCCTGCTTCATCCGTTCCGGCTGCGCGGGGCATGACCGCGGCTGCGTCGCCGGCGCCGCTGCAACTGCGTCCGCTGCCGCCGGTACCTGGCGCTGCATCGTCCGAGGGGACCATCGCCCGCGCGCCGTCCGGCACGGCGCCGCGGCAGTCGGAAACCGAGGCACCGGCCTGGTCGGAACTGCCGCCCGAACAGCGCGGCCGCGTGACCCGTCCCCGCATCGACGTACACGTCCATGCCGAAGATCCGGTGCGGCGCTTCGTGCTCATCGACCTCAAGCGTTACCGCGAGGGTGACCGCCTGCCTTCCGGCGCGCGCCTGGAGCGCATCGAGGCCGACGGCATCCTGCTCGACGACAACGGCATCCGTTATCGCGTACCGAGACCCTGAGCCCCCATGCTGAAACGACTGCAACGATTCTTCGACGCCCGCATCCGTGGCGCCCTGGATTCTCCTGATCCGCTACGACACGAGCAGGGGTTGCGCCTGGCGACTGCGGCGCTGCTGGTGGAAATGATGCGCGCGGACTTCGACAGCAGCGAGACCGAACGCGCGCGCATTCTCGACCTGCTCACCGGCCGTTTTGGTCTCGACGAGGTTTCTGCGGCGGAGCTGCTGGAACTGGCGCGGGCCGAAGCGGAAACCGCGGCCTCCCTGTTTCAGTTCACCCAATTGATCGATCGCCACTGTCTGCCGGAGGAGAAGGCAAGTCTGATCGAGATGCTGTGGGAAGTGGCCTATGCCGATGCGCGGCTGGACAAGTACGAGGAACACCTGGTGCGCAAGCTCAGCGACCTGCTCCACGTCCCGCATCGGGAGATGCTGCAGGCCAAGCACCGGGTGCTCGACCGTCTGGGCAGTGGCTGAAACGAGGGTGGGGTAAAACCTGCCGCAGGTGACTTGTCGCGTTGGAAGGCGATGACCCTGCCTTCGCAGCCCCTGTTTCAATTTTGCTGCGGTGTGAGCATCGCGTAGCCCGGATGCAGGCCTGCAGGGCCGGAATCCGGGGAACGGCCATTCCCGGATTCCGCTCACGCTGCATCCGGGCTACCTGTTGGACCGCGTCACTCAAGCCATGGCGACGGCTACGGCGCTTTCGTTTCAACTCGCTCCGAGTCCCGCTGCAAATCTGCTGCCATCCGCAGCCCTTGCTGCACATGTGGGGTAATGAAAACGGCCGGGGCCCTTGCGGGCACCCGGCCGTTGCTCCTGAAGGCGGGGTTCTGGTTCAGACCATGTCCTTCAGGCCCTTCAGGGGCTGAACCTTGACGACGTTACGGGCGGGTTTCGCCTTGAACATCATCTCTTCGCCGGTGAAGGGGTTGATGCCCTTGCGGGCACGGGTCGCAGGCTTGCGCACGACCTTGATCTTCATCAGGCCGGGCACGGTGCAGACGCCGGCGCCGCCCTTCTTGATGTGACCGTTGATCAGCACGGTGAGCGATTCGAATACGGCCGCGACATCCTTCTTGCTCAGGCCGGTGTCTTCGGCAATGGCGCTCATCATGGCGGACTTGGTCATCGGTTCCTTGATGGTCTTGATGCGCTTGGCGGGTGCAGCCTTCTTCGCGGCAGTCTTCTTCTTGGCGGTTTTCTTGGCGGTCTTTTTCTTCGCGGCCATCGGATCATGCTCCTCTGTAGCAGCCAGACTGGGTGAAATGACGCGGCTTAAGATAGCACACTGAGCGCAGGGTGGAAGCCTTTCGCGCTGCTATTGCAGCTTTTTTTGCGTCTCCCGGTGCGTCGGAAAATCGGTGCCCCTGCATGCAGCCGCCTCATCGCTTCAAGCCGCATGTCGCACCAGCGCGGAAGCGTCCCTCGGGTCCGGCCGCAAATCCGTCGTCGTCCGCGGCCCCTGGTGCAACATGCGGGTCAGAATCAACCGATTGCCACGATGACCGTTTCCCGGATCCGTCGACGCTCGCCACGGGTGCCATGGCCATGGCACCCGCGGGCGGAGCTGTCCGCAGGCGGGGATCGAGACCCGCGTCACACCATTTTTCACGTTTCGCCGCACCCTGTCGGACAGCGTCACAAGGCGCCGTCCGGCGCGCCTTTGCAATATTCAAGGGAAGGCCGTCCACGGCCGATAGCGAGGAAGGGAATTCGCCGGACAGGGTCTGCGGCGAAGGAATGTCCTTGTTTTGAGCGAGTTGATTGCGACCACATGGGTGCGGCGAAAAAAATCATAGATAAAAAGACCTTACAGGTCCTCGTTCCCTTCAACGCCTTGTCGCCGATGCACTTCGGCGAAGTCGCCGAGAAGACGGTCGTCGAGGAAATCGCCGCCGGTCGCTACCTGTTCCGCGAAGGCGATCGCGACAACCAGTCGGTCTACGTGCTGGAGGGCGAGGTCAGCCTGATCGCCGGCAAGGAACGGGTCGGCAGCGTCACCGGAGGTACTGACGCCGCCCGCCACCCGCTCGCCCACAAGCAGCCCCGACAGGTGTCCGCCCGCGCCGTGGGCAAGGTCACGGTCGCGCGCATCGATTCCAGCCTGCTCGACATCTTTCTGACCTGGGACCAGTCCTCCGGCTACGAGGTCGCCGAGCTGGACGAGGAGGAGGACGACGACTGGATGACCCGGATGCTGCGGTCGAAGGCCTTTCTGCGCCTGCCGCCATCCAATATTCAGCGTTTGCTTATGAAGGTCGAGGCCCATCCCGTCCGCGCCGGCGACGTGATCATCGAGCAGGGTAACGAGGGCGATTACTTCTACATCATCAAGAGCGGGCGCTGCATGGTGACCCGCAAGCCGTCTGCCAACGCCAAGCCGGTGAAACTGGCGGAACTGGGCGACGGCGATGCCTTCGGCGAGGACGCGCTGGTGTCCGATGCCCGCCGCAATGCGACCGTCACCATGTTGACGGATGGCATGCTGATGCGGCTGTCCAAGGCCGATTTCGTCGAACTGCTCAAGGAGCCGTTGGTCCACCGGCTCGGCTATGAGGAGGCCGCGGCGCGTGTCGGATCGGGCGAGGCGAGCTGGCTGGACGTGCGCCTGCCGGGGGAGTTCGAGAACAGCCACATTCGGGGCGCCACCAACATCCCCCTGTCGGCCCTGCGCCTGGAAGCGGACAAACTGGATCCGGGTACCCAGTACATCGTCTGCTGCGATACCGGCAGTCGCAGCGCCAGCGCGGCCTTCCAGCTCAACCAGCGGGGGCTGGAGGCCGTGGTGCTGGACGCAGGCCTGTCCGGCGTACCGGCAGACGCGCTGGAAGGCGACCGCCTCGCCACCGGCCAGGTCGCGGAACCGGAAACGGCGGCGGCCGAACCGGAGCCGGCCGAGCCTGCCGGACGCGCCAGCGCCGAGGTGGTGGACATCAAGGGACGGTCCGAGGGCCGCGCCAGCGCCGACGCCCCGGATGCCGGGGCAGCCGCGCGCGTCGCCTACGAGGCCGAGCTGGAGCGCTTCCGCGCCTTTCGCGAGGATGCCGCCCGCAAGATCGAGGCCGCGCGGGAACAGGTCGCGCGTGCCCGGGCCGAGGCCGAGGCCGCGCAGGCCCGGGCCGAGGAACTGGAGAAGGCACTGGAGGCCGCGCAGGCCGAAGGCGCTGAGGCAGGTGGCGCGCTGGAGGCGGAGCTGGAACGACAGCGCAGTGCCGCGAAGACCCTGGAGGCGCGGGTACAGTCGCTGGAGCAGGCACTGGAAGCGTCCCGGGCCCAGGACAACGAGGCAGCCGAATACGCGGCTTCTCTCGCCTCCGAGCTGGATGGCGCGCGCGAAACCTCGAAGCGGTTGCAGTCCGAACTCGAGGAGACGCGCGGCCGGATCGAAAGTCTGGAAACCGAGCTGGCGCAGTCGCGGCAGGCGCGCACCGAGGCCGAACAGGCCTGGGAAAAGGAACGGGAGGCGCTGCGCGGCCAGATCGAGACCCTCGAGGCCGCGGCCGCCGAGGTGCGGGAGAAGTCCGAGGCGCTGGATCGACTGGACTCCGAACTCGACGCCCTGCGGGCCGAGTCCGAAGCGGCCGCTGCGGCTGCGGCCGAACGCATCGCGGCACTGGAATCCGAGTTGCAGGCCGCCGGCGAGACGCAGCAGGAACAACAGGACCGCATCGAGGCCGCGGAGGCGGCGGCGGCCGAGGCGCGCGAGGAACTCAGGCGCACCCAGGAACGGTTGCGCGCCGAGGCCGACAGCCAGGTCACCGAGCTGCAGGGCGAACTGGAGCGCCTCCAGGCGCAACTCGCCGAGCGGGAATCGGAACTGCAGGGGCGCCAGGCAGAGGCCGAGGCCCGCGCTCGCGATCTCGAGGCGCAGCTCGCCGATCGCGATGCCACCCTGGCACAACAAGCCGAGGCCCTGGAACGGCTGGAGGCCCGGCTGGCAGAGGCCGAGCGCGCAGCGGTCGAGCGGCAGGCCGAGCTCGAAAGGAAACTGGCCGAGCGTGAAGAGGCCGCCGCGCAGTTGACCGCGGAACGCGACGGCCTTGCCGGCCAGCTTGCGGAACTGGAGGCGGCACGGGACCGACTCCGGCAGGAACTCGAAGACACCGGCAAGGCCCTGGAAACGGTGCGTGAGGAGGCCTCCGCCTCGCAGGGCGAGCTGGCCGAGCGGCTCGAGACCCTGGAAAAGGCGCTGGCCGAGGCCCATGCGCGGGTCGAGACCGAGGCCCGGGCCACCGAGACCGCGCAGGCGCGCATCGAGGCGCTGGAAGCGGCGCTGGCGGAGACGCGCAGCACCGCGGACGCGCAGCAGCGAACGGCCGAGTCCAGTGCGGCCGAGCAGCAGGCGCGCATCGAATCCCTGGAACAGGAACTGGGAGAGGCCCGCGCCGCCGCCGAGCAGGCCGGACAGGCGCGCGACCAGGCCGGCGAGGCACTGACTGCGCTGCGCGGCGAGTTCGAGGCCCTGCAGGCCGGTCACGAGGCACTGTCCGCGCGCCTGGAGACCCGGGAATCCGAGCTGACCACGGCCCTGAAGGCCGTCGAGCAGGCGCGTGACGAGCTGGCCGCGGAACGTGACCGCCTGGCCGAAGAACTGCAGACCCAGGCGCGCGAGCACCGCAACGAGGTCAGCGAGCTGCTCGAGCGCAACGAGGCCCTGGGCCGGCGGCTGGAGGCACTGGAGGCCGACAAGGGCAAGGTCGAGACGGCGCTGGCCGATGCCCGCGGCGATCTGGAGGCCACCCGCGAACGATTCGAGACGCGGGTCGCC
>NZ_JALTON010000026.1 GCF_027000115.1 Thiohalobacter sp.
GCTGCACCCGGCCCAATGCCATTCTCATCGCCACCCGGCTGGAGATGGTCCACCCGGCGCTGCGCCAGGAAGGCGTCCGCCTCGTCATCGCCGCCACCCGGCGCCTCCCGGCCGACGGCCTCGACCCACGCATCAAGAGCCTCAACTACCTCAACAACATCCTCGCCCGCATGGAGGCGACCCAGGCCGGCGCCGACGAGGCGGTGCTGCTGAACAGCCAAGGCCGGGTGGCGGAAGGGAGCGCCGAGAGCCTCTTCATCGTCCGTGACGGCGCCTTGGCCACCCCGCGGCCGGTAGACGGCGCCCTGGCGGGGATCACCCGTGACCTCGTCCTGGCGCTGGCCGCCGAGCTGAATATTCCCGCCCGGGAAGCACCGCTGACCCCCTATGACCTCTACACCGCCGACGAGTGCTTCCTCACCGGCACCGGCGCGGAGCTGATCCCGGTGCGCGAGGTGGACGGCCGCCCCTTGCGGCACTGCCCGGGCCCGATCTTTTCGACCCTGGCCAGGGCCTTCCGGCAGTGTATCGAACGGGAAACCAGAGGAGAGAAACCGACATGAACCAGGGGCCGACAATCATGCCACGGGAGCTGATCCTCAAGGCAAAGGACATTGAGGAGATGGAGGGAGAACGACGAATCCACTTCCTGAATCCCAATGCCGACAGAATACGGAAATCGCTGGGAGACGCAGTGGGACTCGACAACATCGGTGTCCACCTGATCCAGGTGGAACCCGGAAAGGACATGACCGAGTATCACAAGCACTATTATGAGGAAGAATGTATCTATGTCCTTTCCGGCGAGGGAACACTGGTCATCGAAGGCGAGTCCTTCCCCTTCGGGGAGGGTGACTTCGTCGGCTTCCCTGCCGACACCGCCGCGCATGCCCTGAAAAACACCGGCTCGGACACCCTGGTCTGCCTGGTCATGGGACAGCGCCTGGAACAGGATGTCGCAGACTATCCAAACCAGGGCAAACGCCTGTACCGGAACAGCGGTAAATGGGATCTCGTCGATCTGGATGCCGTCATCGATCCAAGAACCAAGGTATAACTCTAGACTGAACTGACTTTCTGCTGCGCACGCTATTCTCAGGTCATCGGGAGGTGAAGAACCAAGGCACGCAACCCCTGAACTGGGTCTCACTTTCGATGACTCTCACGTGAGCATTTTCCTTCCCTGACACAAACTGGATGATCTGCAGCGGTTGATCATCGAGCAGACTGGACATCCCGTAAACCAGGAGGCGACCATAAAGTCGAGATTCAATGAGCCCCGAATCGTAGCGATCCTGAACGAGGCAGATGCCGGGATGCCGGTGAAGGAGGTGTGCCGCAAGCATGGCATCAGCTCCCCGACCTACTATCAAGTGGAAGGCGCGCTACGGAGGCCTTGGGGCATCGGAGCTGAAGCGGCTCAGGGAGCTGGAGCATGAAAATGCCAAGCTCAAGCGCATGTATGCGGACAAGGCCATGGAGGCCGATGCGCTCAAGGAGCTGATCGAAAAAAGCTCTAGGGCCGCACGAGAAGCGTGCGACCATCGGGTTATCGCGCTCTGCCTGGTATCGACCGCCGGTCCGACTGGGGCCGGCGTGACGCGGAGGCCATCGAGGCATTGGGTGGCCTGGCCGAACAGAAGGCGGGGCTTGGATTCTGGAAGCTGTACGACCGCCTCCGGCAGGCCAGACACGACTGGAACCACAAGCGCCTGTAGCAGATCTACTGCGATTTGCGACTCAATCAGCGCCGGGGCGATTGATTCGGACATCGGACCGGTGTGATAGACGGCCTGGCCTGCCCGCCTGTCGCACCGGCACCTGCACACCACCCTGCTGCAGAACGGAAGCCGGGAAGGAGATACCGGAGATGCTAGCTCGCCTGGCTCGTCCCGTGTTCCTTGCGGTCTCACAATCGTCCGGCCCCGTTGCTCAATTTTAAATGTCATCCCTGGCTCTCCCTGATTCGGCTTTCCCTTCCCTGCCCTACTCCGCCGGCGACAACCGCCCGTCGCGCAGTTCCAGCACGCGATCCATGCGCGCGGCGAGCGTGGGATCGTGGGTGACGACCACGAAGCTGGTGCCGATCTCGCGATTGAGGGCGAGCATTTCCTCGTACACCTGTTCGGCGGTGTTGCGGTCGAGGTTGCCGGTGGGTTCGTCGGCGAGCACGCAGGCGGGCCGGGTGACCAGGGCACGGGCGATGGCGGTGCGCTGGCGTTCGCCGCCGGAGAGTTCGCCGGGCTTGTGCGCGAGGCGCTGGCCGAGTCCGACGCGTTCGAGCAGCTCGGCGGCGGCTGTGCGGGCGCGGGCGACGGTCTCGCCGCGGACGAGCAGCGGCATGGCGACGTTCTCCAGCGCCGAGAACTCGGGCAGCAGGTGATGGAACTGGTAGACGAAGCCCAGCGCGCGGTTGCGCAGCCGGCCGCGTTCGGCATCGCCGAGACTGGACATCGCCTGCCCGGCGACCCGTATCTGGCCGCGGGTGGGCCGGTCGAGGCCGCCGAGCAGGTGCAGCAGGGTGCTCTTGCCACTGCCGGAGGCACCAACAATGGCCACCCGCTCGCCGGGGGCGACGGCGAGATCGACATTCTCCAGCACGGCGAGGTCCACCGAGCCCTGGCGGAAGACCTTGGCCAGCCCTTCGCAGGCGATCACGGCATCACTCATAGCGCAAAGCCTCCGCGGGCTGGGTGCGCGACGCGCGCCAGGCCGGATACAGGGTCGCCAGCAGGCTGAGCAGCAGGGAAAAGCCGGCGACCTGCCACACGTCGTTCCAGTGCAGCTCGGAGGGCAGCTCGCTGATGTAGTAGACATCGGCGGGCAGGAACTGCACCTCGAACAGGCGCTCGATGGCGGGCACCAGGGTCTCGACGTTGAGAGCGAGGCTGACGCCGCCGACCACGCCGAGCAGCGTCCCGAACAGGCCGATGACCGCGCCCTGCACCATGAACACGCCCATGATGCTGCGCGGGGTCGCGCCCAGGGTGCGCAGGATGGCGATGTCCGACTGCTTGTCGGTGACCACCATCACCAGCGTGGAGACGATGTTGAAGGCGGCCACCGCGACGATCAGGGCGAGGATGATGAACATGACCCGCTTTTCGGTCTGGATGGCGCGGAAGAAGTTGGCGTGCCTGCGAGTCCAGTCGCGCAACCTGAGCTGCGGCGGCAACTCGGCGGCCAGTTGCGCCGATATGTGCTGCACCTGGAACAGGTCGCGCAGTTTCAGCCGCAGCCCGGTGACGGTATCATCCAGCCGGAACAGACGCGCGGCGTCCCGCAGGTGCACCAGCGCCACGCCGCGGTCGTACTCGTACATGCCGACCTCGAAGATGCCGACCACGGTGAAGCGCCGCAGCCTTGGCAGGGTACCGGCGGGCGTGACCATGGCCTGCGGGCTGATGACGGTGACCCGGTCGCCGAGGGTGGCGCCGATGGCATAGGCCAGCTCGCTGCCGAGCACGATGCCGAACTCGCCGGGGCGGAGATCGGACAGCGCGCCCGCCTTCATGTGCCTGCCCACGTCCGACACCTGTGGTTCCTCCTCGGGCAGGATGCCGCGCAACAGGGCACCGCTCACCCGGCCGGACTCGGTGAGCATGGCCTCGCGTTCGATATAGGGCGCGGTGCCGACCACCTCGGGGTGGCGCTCTACCCGGGCGCGGAGCCCCTGCCAGTCGCGCAGCCGACCGTCGTAGGCGGTCACGGTGGCATGCGCGGCCATGCCGAGGATGCGGCTGCGCAGTTCCTGCTCGAAGCCGTTCATCACCGACAGCACCGTGATCAGCGCCGTCACTCCCAGCGCGATACCCAGTATGGAAATCAGCGAAATGAAGGAGATGAAGTGATTGCGGCGCTTGGCGCGGGTGTAGCGCAGGCCGATGAAAAGTTCGTAGGGACGAAACATGAGCCGGAATTAAAACATACCTTGCGCGACGGCGTCATCGCGCATAGGATAGGCGCATGCGTCTTTTCGTCCGCGTGCTGGTTCTCTGTCTCGTGCTCGGCAACGTCGCCTGGGCGGCGGATGCCGACCTGTCGGCGTCCAGCCAGCCGCTGGCAGCCAGCCAGGCGGACAAGAACACCAACCATGATGACGGCACCAAGTGCGATCCGGCCGTGTGCCACCACTGCGGTCATGCCAGCACCCATTTCCTCGGCGTGCCGTCGCACGTGATCTCCATTTCCGCCATCCCCGCGCGGCTCCGCGCACCCGACAATATGTGGCCGGTCACCGAACGCTCGGCCGCGCCGCCGACCCGGCCACCCGCAATCTGAAACCTTTGCGTTGCTGACGCTGTCACTGTTCCGCACAGTGCGCCCCCTCCGTTCCCAATAGGAGCCATCCATGTGGTACACCCTTGTAAGGCGAGCGCTGCTGCTCGCCTGCCTGGCGCTGAGCGCGCCGGGCCTCCAGGCCGCGGAGACGCCTGATCTCTCGGACGTCGCCCGGCAACTGATCGAGGAACATCCGGCCATCGAGGCCGCTCGCCAGTCGGTCGCGGCCGCGCGCGCGGAATCCACGGCCCTGTCCCGGCCCCTGTACAACCCCGAGCTGGAACTCGAGTACGAGGATGCCAGCGACCGGGTCCGGACCCTGGGGCTGAGCCAGACCCTCGACCTGTCCGGCAAGCGCAAGCGCCGCAGCCGTACCGGCCGCGAGGGGCTGGTGCAGGCCCGGGCCGGCCTGGACGAGACCCGAGAGGCGCTGCTGGCCCGTTTCCTGGACGATCTTTCCCGCTGGCATGCGGAAACCGCTGCCGCGCAGCTGCAGGAGCGGCGACTCGAGCTGCTGGGCGAGTTCGTGGCGCTGGTGGAACGGGCGCATGACACCGGCGATGTGGGCCGCAGTGATCTCGATCTTGCCCGGCTGGCACTGGCCGAGGCGGAAATGGACGCGGCGGGCATCCGCTCGGCCCGGCTGGCCGCGGAGGCGCGGCTGAAGGCCCTGTTCGCGAACCCGCCGGCGCACTGGCCCGCCCTCCCGGCCCTGCCCGCCCTGCCGGCCGAGGCCGGGGACCGCAACGGCCTGCTGGCCCTGCTGGACCGCTCGCCCCTGCTCCGCCGGGCGCTGGCCGAAGCCGCGGTGGCCGAGGCCCGGGTCGGCGA
>NZ_JALTON010000027.1 GCF_027000115.1 Thiohalobacter sp.
CCCACGCCCCCTGCCAACTGTTATCATCCCCCGCTGGTCCCGGATACCCCCGATCCTGTCCATGAAGCTGGAACTCCCCGAATTCGGCGATGCCCGCGTGCTGGTGGTGGGCGATCTCATGCTCGACCGCTACTGGCATGGTGCGACCTCGCGCATTTCCCCGGAGGCGCCGGTGCCCGTAGTGCATGTCTCGGGGAGCGAGGAGCGTCCGGGCGGGGCGGGCAACGTGGCCCTGAACATGGCTGCGCTGGGCGGCCGGCCCACCCTGGTGGGCGTGACCGGCGACGACGAGGCCGCGGATACCCTGGACCAGCGCCTGCGCGCCGCCGGTGTCGAGTGCGACTGTCTGCGGCTGCCGGATCGCCCCACAGTGACCAAGCTGCGGGTCATCAGCCGCCACCAGCAGCTCATCCGGCTCGACTTCGAGGGCTCGCTGGGTGATTTCGATCACGAAGCGCTGCTCGATCGGGTCCGCGCCCGGCTGCCCGGCTGTGGCGCGCTGGTGCTGTCCGACTACGGCAAGGGCACGCTGGCGCCCCTGCGCGAGCTGATCGCGCTGGCGCGCGAGGCAGGCGTGCCGGTGCTGGTCGATCCCAAGCGCAACGATTTCTCCGCCTATGCCGGCGCCAGCCTGATCACCCCCAACCTGGCCGAGTTCGAGGCTGTGGTGGGAACCTGCCCGGACGAGGCCGCCCTGGTCGAGCGTGGGCAGGCGTTGATCCGTGAGCACCAGCTGGGTGGGCTGCTGGTCACGCGCGGCGAGGCCGGCATGACCCTGCTGCGTGAGGGCCAGCCGGAGTTCCATCTGCCCACCCAGGCGCGCGAGGTGTTCGACGTCACCGGTGCCGGGGATACCGTGATCGCCGCGCTGGCCACGGGCCTGGCCGCCGGCATGCCGGTCGAGTCCGCCACGGCGCTGGCCAATCTGGCAGCCGGTATCGTGGTCGGCAAGCTGGGCACGGCTGCTGCCAGCCTGCACGAGGTGCGCCGTGCGCTGGCCCAGGCGCAGGAGGCGGGACGCGGGGTGATGAGCGAAGCCCAGCTCGCGATCGCGGTGGCCGACGCCCGCGCCCATGGCGAGCGCATCGTGATGACCAATGGCTGCTTCGATATCCTGCACGCGGGTCATGTGCAATATCTCAACGAGGCCCGCCGACTGGGCGACCGCCTGATCGTCGCCGTCAACGACGACGACTCGGTGCGCAGGCTCAAGGGCGAGGGGCGTCCCGTGAATTCCGTCGACCGGCGCATGGCGGTGCTGGCAGCACTGGAGTGCGTGGACTGGGTGGTGCCCTTTTCCGAGGATACGCCGCGGCGGCTGATCTGCGACATGGCGCCGGACGTGCTGGTCAAGGGCGGCGACTACCGCCCCGAGGAGATCGCCGGCCACGAGTGCGTGGAGGCGGCAGGTGGCGAGGTGGTGGTGCTGGACTTTGTCGAGGGTGTATCCACGACCGCCATCATCGAGGCATTGAAGGAAGGCATGCGGAGTGAGGAGTGAGGCGTGAGGAGAGTATTCCTCGGCTGGGATGCGGTTGTGTAGTATGGGCAAAGGCGCATGACGCCGTGCCCATCATGATTGTTCGCTCGGCAGGATTTTCCGGTGCATACAAGGGTTGAACCATTGCCATGATTATCGTTACCGGCGGCGCCGGCTTCATCGGATCCAACATCGTCAAGGCCCTGAACGACCGCGGCGAGCGGGATGTCGTCGTCGTCGACGACCTCACCGACGGCACCAAGTTCGTCAATCTGGTCGACTGCGAGATCGCCGACTATCTCGACTACCGTGACTTCATCGAACGCGTGCGCCATGGCCAGGACTTCGGTCGCGTGGACGCCGTGTTCCATGAGGGCGCCTGTTCCGCGACCACCGAGTGGGACGGGCGCTACATGATGGACAACAATTACGAATACTCGAAGTCGCTGCTGCACTTCTGCGAGAAGGCAGGGGCGGCCTTCCTGTATGCATCCTCTGCTTCGGTCTACGGTGCGGGTACCGTGTTTCGCGAGGCGCGCGAACACGAGGCGCCGCTCAACGTCTACGGCTTCTCCAAGTTCCAGTTCGACCAGTACGTTCGCCGCCTGCTGCCCCGGCTTGAAATACAGGTGGCCGGTTTCCGCTACTTCAACGTCTATGGCCCACGTGAACAGCACAAGGGTGCCATGGCCAGCGTGGCCTTCCACTTCAACAACCAGATCCTTGAACAGGGCCGGGTACGCCTGTTCGAGGGCAGCGATGGTTACCCGGACGGCGAACAGCGGCGTGACTTCATATACGTGGGCGATGCGGTGGACGTCAATCTCTGGTTCCTCGATCATCCGGAAAAATCCGGTATTTTCAATGTCGGCACCGGGCGCAGCCAGACCTTCAACGATGTCGCACGCGCGGTGATTGCCTGGCACGGGCGTGGCGAAATCGAGTACATCCCCTTCCCGGAACACCTCAAGGGGCGGTACCAGAGCTTCACCGAGGCGGACATCTCCAGCCTCCGGCATGCCGGTTACGAACGCCCCTTTCTGACCGTGGAGGAGGGCGTCGCGCGGTACATGGAATGGCTCAACCGCGACTGAGTGCCTGGCCGGCATGCGCCGCCTGTACACGCTGATCCTCTATCTGGCGCTACCGCTGGTGTTTGCGCGGCTGACCTGGCGCAGCCTGCGCGCACCCGCCTACCGGCAGCGCTGGGGCGAGCGTCTGGGCCGGGGTCCGGCCCTGCCGGGGCGACCGCTGTGGATACACGCCGTGTCGGTGGGCGAGGTGCAGGCCGCCGAGCCCATTGTGCGGGCGCTGCTCGAACGCCATCCCGAGCTGCCGGTCCTGATCACCACCACCACGCCGACGGGGTGCGAGCGGGTGCGGCTGCTGTTCGGCGATCGGGTGCGACATCGCTATCTGCCTTATGACCTGCCGGGCGCGGTGGCACGCTTTCTCGATGCCGTGCAGCCGCGGTTGGGGCTGGTGATGGAAACCGAGATCTGGCCCAACCTGTTCGCGGCCACGGCCGCGCGCGGGATCCCGGTGATTCTGGCCAACGCCCGGCTCTCGGCACGCTCTGCCCGCGGCTACCGGCGCCTTGCCGGTCTGACCCGGGATACCTTGCGCTGCCTCGCCGGCATCGCCGCCCAGTCGCAGGCCGACGCCGACCGCTTCCGGGCGCTGGGGGCGTCTCCCGATGTCCTGCAGGTGCTGGGCAATACCAAGTTCGATGTCGGTTTCCCCGCCAGCCTGCGCGAGCAGGCCGAGGGGCTGCGCGCGGCCTGGGGGCGTGATCGCCCCGTCTGGGTGGCCGGCAGTACCCACGAGGGCGAGGAGGAGGAGATCCTGGCCGCGCATCGGCGCCTGCTACAGCGCCACCCCGATGCGCTGCTGGTGCTGGTGCCGCGTCACCCCGAGCGCTTCGACTCGGTCGCGGAGCGACTGCAGGGTGGGGGCTGGCAGGTCGCGCGCCGCAGCGCGCAGGCGCCGGTGACGCGCGACACGCAGGTTCATCTGGGCGACACCATGGGCGAGCTGCCGCTGCTCTATGCCGCGGGTGATCTCGCCTTTGTCGGTGGCACCCTGGTGCCGGTCGGCGGGCACAACCCCCTGGAGCCGGCCGCGCTCGGCCGACCGGTGCTGTTCGGGCCGCATCGCTTCAACAGCGCCGAGATCTCGCGCCTGTTGCTGGAGGCCGGCGCCGCCTTCGAGGTGCAGGATGCCGACTCGCTGGCCGAGCGGCTGCGGGTGTTGTTCAGCGACGTGACCGAACGCAATGCGGTGGGCGAGCGCGGCGCCGAGGTGGTGGCTGCCAATCGCGGCGCGCGCGACCGGCTGCTGGCGTGGGTCGAGGGTCTGCTGGGGAGGGCCTGAGCCGGCCCTGCGCAGTGCGCGAAAGTTCACGGTGGGGGGATGGCCACGGAATCCACTGTATCCACGGGAGGTTTCCGTGCCACAACGTACGCGCACTTTTCCCCTTCGCGGATTCTGTGGGTTCCATGGCGCTTTTTGTGTTTTCCCGACGGGTTCGCGGCTGTTGCTCGCGAATCCTGCGGTTCAGGCGCTGCTGCTCGCGTCCGGAAGCTTGACGTTGCGCCGCCGCGCCATGGCGGTGCCGATCTGTTGCAGCCGCTGCGCGTCGAGCAGGTGGCCGGCCGGCATGAACAGGTGCTGTTCCTCGCGGCGGATGTGGTCGCGGTAGGCGCTGCAGAAGGTGTCGACATGACGGGCGAAGACCTCGGTGTCGCCAATGCGGGTGGGGTTGGCGAGGCCGTCCGCGATTGCGTCCCAGGCCTGTTCAAGCTGCAGGTGCTCGCGTTCCAGGGTCTCGATCACCGGTTTCAGGTTGGGTGCGGCGGCGGCCAGCGCCGGGTAGACGTCGACCTCCTCGTCCTGGTGGTGCAGGGGTGCCGCGGTGGTGAAATAGGTGTAGACGTTGCGCGCCGCGTCGCGCGCCTGGCCGTCCACGCCCTTTTCCTGCAAGTGACTCGCCAGTCTTTCCAGTGTTGCGCAGTTGGTGAGCATGCGCATGTGGCAGGCGCGCAGCAGATCCATGGGGCGGTCGAAGCTCGGCAGTTCGCGCTGGCCGATGTCCAGCATGGGTGGTTCCTCCTCCTGTCGGTGGGCGCTCGGCCCGCACGCCTCTTCCATGCAGAACGGTGATCAGGCGTGTCGTAGCCCCCGATGGGGCCGAAGGTCACAATCCGGGCGGCTTCGAATACTTTCCAGATTGCGGACTTCGCTCGCCGTACCGGGCGCGTTTGTCCGCTGCGCGTCATACGGGCTGCAGCAAGGATGCCTGTGGCCACGCGCCTGCGGCCTGTTTTCCGTCCGTGCCTTCAGTGGCGTCCGTGGCGCTCTTCCCGGTCCGGATCAGCCCGCCGGCCTCAGCCAGCGATCGAGCGCTTCCATGTCGGTGGGCGCCAGGGCGCCGGCGGCCTGCTTCAGACGCAGGCTGTTCAGCATGTAATCGTAGCGTGCTCGCTGCAGGTCACGCTCGGCACGGTAGCGTTCACGCTGGGCATTGAGTACGTCGACGATTGTCCGGGTGCCGACCTCGAAGCCGGTTTCGGCGGCCTCCAGCGCGGTCTCGGACGACTTCAGCGCCTGTGCCAGCGCCCGGACCCGGGCGATGCCGGTGACCACCCCGCGATAGGCGTCCCGTGCCTGACGCGCCACGGTGCGGTTCCGGGCCTCCAGTTGCTGCTGGGCCTCGACCAGGCGATGGCCGGCAGCACGGGTGCGCGAACTCACCAGCCCGCCCTGATAGAGCGGCACGTTGAGCGACAGACCGATGCTGCCGTCGTTGCGTTCGATGGCCGCAATGCCGCCGAAGTTGAGATCCTGATAGGTATAGCTGGCGGTGAGATCGACCGTTGGCAGGTGGCCTGCGCGCTGGCGCCGGATCTCCTGGCGGGCGATGGCCACGGCCGCGCGCGCCGCGCGCAGCCCCAGATTGTCGGCCAGGGCGCGTTGCACCCAGGCGTCCGCCGAGTCGGGTTCGGGCGGGACCAGGTCGAGCGGCGGCGCCAGCACGTCCAGTGCCGCCGGCAGCGTGCCCAGAACCTCGCGCAGGGCGTCGCGGGCCGAGTCCAGCCGGTCGCGCGCGGCGATTTCCTGGGCGACCGCGAGGTCGTAGCGGGCCTGGGCCTCCTGCACGTCGGTGACGGCGATAAGGCCCACCTCGAAACGCTGCTGGGCCTGTTCGTGCTGGCGCGCAATGGCTGCCTTTTCCGCCTGTGCGAACTCCAGGTCGTCCTGCGCGCCGAGGACGGCAAAGTAGCGCTCCGCCACCCGCACCATCAGTTCCTGCTCGGCCGCGGCATACTCGGCCTCGGCCTGGGCAACCTGTTCGCCGGCCTGGGCCAGCGCCACGAAGCGGTCATGGCGATAGATCGGCTGGCTGAGCGACAGGCCATAACTCTGGTTGGTGGAGTAGCTGGTCTTCTGGCCCGGTGCGGGATTGCGCGGGTCGTAGCTGTTGCGGGTGTAGCTTCCGGACAGGGCCACGCTGGGCAGCAGCAGGGCGCGTGCCTGCGGCTCGGCCTCCAGCGCGGCGCGGCGCGCGGCGTCGGCGGCGGCCAGGCCCGGGTCGGTCTCGGCGGCAAGGCGGTAGACGTCGCCCAGGCCTTCGGCGGCCACCGGCGAGAACGTGCCGCCCAGCAGGGCGACGAGCAGGGTCTTGCGCAGCAGGGGCAGCTTCATGCGGGGTCTCGCGGAGTCAGTAGGTCGGCATCTGTGGGTCGAGGTCGCGGGCCCAGGCGGCGACGCCGCCGGCGAGGTTGATGACATTGGAGAACCCGAACTGCCGTTCCAGAAACAGCGCAACCTGGTAGCTGCGGACACCATGGTGACAGATGACCACCGTCTCGCGTTCCGGGTCGAGGTCTGCGGCCCGTTCGGGCACCTGGCGCATGGGAACCAGTTCCGAGCCCTCGATGCGGCAGACCTCGAACTCCCAGGGTTCGCGCACGTCGAGCAGCAGCGGGGGGTCTGTACTCGCCTCCAGGTGCGCCTTGAGCTCGGCCGGGCTGAACTGGCGCATGTTCACAGGTCGAAGGCTTCGCGGTCGGGCGCGCCGACCAGCGGCGGTATCGCGGTGTCGAACAGACTCTCGGTGGCCCACTGGTTGTCGCCGACGCGGGTGATGCGCAGCGCTTCCATCACCGGCGGATGGCCGACGATGACAAACAGCCGGCCGCCGATCTTCAGTGCCTTGTGGAAGCCCTTGTGCAACAGCGGCAGCGAGCCGGTCACGGCGATGGCATCGAAGCCGCGGTCCTCGTTCCAGCCGAGCGCGGCGTCTGCGGTCTGCAGCGCCACGTTGCGGATGCCATGCGCGGCCAGCCGTTCGCCGGCGCCGGCGGTGAAGTCCTCGTACAGGTCCACCGAATGTACCTCGCCCGCCAGATGCGCCAGGCAGGCGGTCAGGTAGCCGCTGCCGGTGCCGATCTCCAGCACGCGGTCGGTGGGTGCCAGGGTAAGCGATTGCAGCAGCCGGCCCTCCAGCTTCGGCGGCATCATGACCTGGTCATGGCCTATGGGCAGGGCGATGTCGGCGAAGGCCAGCGAATTGCGGTAGCGGGCGGGCACGAAATCCTCGCGGGGCGTGGCAGCGATCACGTCGAGCACGCGCTGGTCCAGCACCTCCCAGGGCCGGATCTGTTGCTCGATCATGTTGAAGCGGGCCTTTTCGAAATCGAAGGCGGTGGCCGTCTGCGCCATGGATGCTGTCTCCCCGGGGCTCCTGCGGATGGGCCAAGGGTAAGGGCTTGCCGCGCCGCAGGCAAGTTCGCGATGGGGGGTGGCCGGCACAAAAATACCCGGCGATCAGAGGGTTTCGTGCGCTTTGCTTGCAACGGCCGGGGCCATGCCCTATTGTTGGCCGATCGGCTGGGGGTGCCCCGCGCGGGGCTGAGAGAGACCCTTGGAACCTGATCCGGATCATGCCGGCGCAGGGAATGTCGAATCCGGCTGCCATTCGTCCCGCGCACTCACGCCCCGCCATCCGCGATCACCAGCAGAGGGACGACCCCATGAGCGCCATCCCGGACGAATTTCTCGAGAAGACTGCACGGCTTTCCGAGGCAGTCACCCGACCCTTTCCCAACTCGCGCAAGATCTTCGTGCGGGGTTCGCGTCCGGACCTTCGGGTCGGCATGCGCGAGATCAGCCAGTCGCCCACGCCCAGCGCCCGGGGCGAGCAGCCGAATCCGCCCATTCCCGTCTATGACACTTCCGGACCCTACACCGACCCGGATGCCCGCATCGATCTGCGCAAGGGCCTGCCGCCGCTGCGCGCCGCCTGGATCGAAGAGCGCGGTGACACCGAGCAGCTCGAGGGTCCGACCTCGGCCTACGGGCGCGCCCGCCAGGCCGATCCGGCGCTGGCCGCACTGCGCTTCGAGCACCTGCGCGCGCCGCGCCGTGCCCGGCCCGGCTGCAACGTGACCCAGATGCACTATGCGCGCAAGGGCGTCGTCACGCCGGAGATGGAATACGTGGCCATTCGCGAGAACTGCCGGTTGCAGGAACTGCGGAGCGATCCCCGTTACGAGAAACTGCTGCGCCAGCACCGCGGTCAGCCCTGGGGTGCGGCCATCCCCGACGAGATCACGCCCGAGTTCGTGCGCCAGGAGGTGGCCGCCGGCCGCGCCATCATCCCGGCCAACATCAACCATCCCGAGCTGGAGCCGATGATCATCGGCCGCAACTTCCGGGTGAAGATCAACACCAACATCGGCAACTCGGCCGTCACCTCCTCGATCGAGGAAGAGGTGGAGAAGATGGTGTGGTCGGCGCGCTGGGGCGGCGACACCCTGATGGATCTCTCGACCGGGAAGAACATCCACGAGACCCGCGAGTGGATACTGCGCAACGCGCCCATGCCCATCGGCACCGTGCCCATCTACCAGGCGCTGGAAAAGGTCGACGGCAAGGCCGAGGAACTGACCTGGGAGATGTTCCGCGACACCCTGATCGAGCAGGCCGAGCAGGGGGTGGACTACTTCACCATCCACGCCGGCGTGCGCCTGGCCTACATTCCCTGGACCGCGGAACGCGTGACCGGCATCGTCTCCCGCGGCGGTTCCATCATGGCCAAGTGGTGCCTTGCCCATCACAAGGAGAATTTCCTCTATACCCATTTCGAGGAAATCTGCGAGATCATGAAGGCCTACGACGTCTCCTTCTCGCTGGGCGACGGCCTGCGCCCTGGTTCCATTGCCGATGCCAACGACCGTGCCCAGTTCGCCGAACTGGAAACCCTGGGCGAGCTGACGAAGATCGCCTGGGAACATGACGTGCAGGTCATGATCGAGGGCCCCGGCCATGTGCCGCTGCATAGGGTCAAGGAGAACATGGACAAGGAGCTGGCCGACTGCTTCGAGGCGCCCTTCTATACCCTCGGGCCGCTGGTCACCGACATTGCCCCGGCCTACGACCACATCACCTCCGGCATCGGTGCCGCCAACATCGGCTGGTACGGTACCGCCATGCTCTGCTATGTCACCCCTAAGGAACATCTCGGCCTGCCGGACAAGCAGGACGTGCGCGATGGCATCGTCACCTACCGCATCGCCGCCCACGCCGCCGATCTGGCCAAGGGCTTCCCCGGCGCGCAGCTGCGTGACAATGCGCTGTCCAAGGCGCGCTTCGAGTTCCGCTGGGAGGACCAGTTCAACCTGTCGCTGGATCCGGAGCGGGCGCGCGAGTTCCATGACCAGACCCTGCCCAAGGAGGCGCACAAGGTGGCGCACTTCTGTTCCATGTGCGGTCCCAACTTCTGCTCCATGAAGATCACCCAGGACGTGCGCGACTACGCCGCCCGCGAGGGCCTGAGCGAGGACGAGGCGCTGGAGAAGGCCATGGAGGAGAAGGCGGTGGAGTTCAAGCAGGGCGGCGCGGAGATCTACCGCAAGGCCTGAGTCATTCCTCCCTGATACCGAGCTGGCAAAGGAGCGCGACACATGTTTTCGGATCTGATTGCGTGGCTGAAGGACAACTGGCACGAAGAATCCAATATCGGCAAGGCGAAGCTGGCGGGCCTGGCGCTGCTGGTTTTCCTGCTGTTCGCCGCGTTGCTTCCGAGCGGGGAGGCGCCGCCGGCGGCAGGGGGGGATGGCGCCGCCCCGGCCGATACCGGGTCGCAGGCGGTCGGCGAGTCCGCGCCGGAGCCGACGGCGGCGGCGCAGGCGGCCGATGCCTATCGGGCCTACGAGGCACGCATCGCCGAGCTGGAGCGGGAGAAGGCCGCGCTGGAAAAGGAGGCCTCGCAGCAGGCCGCCGAGGCGTATCGCAGCTACGAGGCCCGTATCGGCGAGCTGGAGCGCGAGCGCGAGTCGCTGGCCGGCAGAATGGCCGACATCGGCCCGGTGGAAGAGGCCTCGAAGGAAGCGGCCGATGCCTATCGGGCCTACGAGGCACGCATCGCCCAACTGGAACGGGAGAAGGAGAGTCTGGAGCGGGAGGCCGCGCGGCAGGCCGCGGAGGCTTACCGCAACTACGAGGCCCGCATTGCCGAGCTTGAGCGCGAGCGCGAGGTACTGGCGGAGAAGGCGGCCGAGCTCGACCGCGCCGAGGCCGAGGCGGCCGAGACCTATCGCAGCTACGAGTCGCGGGTGGCGGAGCTGGAACGGGAGAACGAGGCCCTGCGCAAGCGCATCCGCGAACTGGAAGCCGCAGCAGGTGGTACGGCAGCCGCGCCGGCGGTGGATCCGGACCTGCGCCTCAGGCTCGAGGCCCTGCGCGGTACCCTGGACGACATCCTGGCCACCCTGCCGCCGGCCGACTGATCGCTGCCATGCGTCTGGCGGTCCTGTCCGACGTGCACGGCAATGTGCCTGCGCTGGAGGCGGTGCTGGAGGACCTGGCCGGCTGGTCCCCTGATCGGGTCGTGGTCAACGGTGACCTGGTCAGCCGTGGCCCGTGCAGCCGCGCGGTGCTGGAATTGCTGGACACGGCCTGTCCGGATGCCGTCTGTCTGCATGGCAACCATGAGGAGTACCTGCTCAGGGTCAGTGACACGCCGCCCGATCCCGGCAGTCCCACCTATGACATCGACCGCTTCGCCCTCTGGTGCGCCGCCGAACTGGGCGAAGCGCGCGAGCGGCTGCGCGACTGGCGCGGTCATCTCGACCTGGAGGACCTCGAGGGCGGGGCCTCGGTGCACATTACCCATGGCTCGCGGCTGGGCAACCGGGACGGCATTTCCGCACGCACCCCCGACGATGACCTGCCCGGCAAGCTGGGCGCGCCGTGCGACCTGTTCATCGGAGCGCACACTCACAAGCCGCTGCACCGTCATTTCAACGGCACGCTGGTAGTCAACACCGGCTCGGTCGGGCAGCCCATGGATGGTGACGTGCGCGCCGCCTATGGCCGCTTCACGCTGCGCGATGGCCGCTGGCAGGCCGAGGTCCGGCGAGTGCCCTACGACCGGCAGCGCGCCTTGCGCGATTTCGAGGACAGCGGCTTCGTCGAGGGCGGCGGGCCGCTGGCCGCCGTCATCCGCCGCGAGCTGGAGGAGGCGCGCCCGCATCTGGGGCCCTGGCGGCGTCAGTGGCTGGAGGCGGTGCGCCGTGGCGAGATCAGTGTTGCCGACAGTCTGCGCCGCTATTTCGCGACCCTCTGATGTCTTGCCCGTAGCGACGGCTACGGCTTGAGCGCCGGCGCGCCCCGAGCCCGGCTGCAAATCCGCCATCATCCGCAGCCCCTGGTGCAACATGCGGGCTAGGTGTGTAAACCCACCAGGTTGTTCACAGCTGGCAGCCGGCTGATGGGCGGGTGGTAGTCCAGGCTAGCATGAGGGCGATGCCAGTTGTACTGGTGGAGCCAGCGGGGGAGATGGCTCGCCCGCTGTTCGGAGGTATCGTAGGCGCGGGCATAGGCCCACTCGCGCAGGGCGGTCTGGATGAAACGCTCCGCCTTGCCGTTGGTGCGGGGCGTATAGGGCCGGGTACGGCGATGAAGCAGCCCGAGGCGACGGCACAGGCGCCGGAAGGCGCGGGAGCGGTAGGCGCTGCCATTGTCGGTAAGGACCTGTCTGAAGCGGATGCCGAGGCCGGCGTAGTGGCGTACCGCCCTGAGCAGCGCCCGGCAGGCGCTGCGGGCGGTCTCGTCGGGATGGATCGAGGCGAAGGCGATGCGGCTGTGGTCATCGATGGCCACGTGGACGTACTCCCAGCCGGCGCCGGGCGAGTCCTGGCGGCGGTTGCCGGTTACCCGATGACCGGGACGGCGGAAGCGGCCCAGGCGCTTGATGTCCAGATGCAGCATGTCGCCCGGGGCAGCGTGCTCGTAGCGGTTGTCGGGCCGCGGCGGATCGAGATGACTGAGGCGATGGAGGCCGGCGGCCTTGAGCAGGCGCGCCACGGTGCTCATGCCGATGCCCAGTTCCCGGGCGATCTGGCGGTAGGTCTGACGCTGCCGGCGCCGGGCGAGCACCTGCCGGACGAGCGCCGGCGGCGTGGCGTGGGGGCAGTTTCCAGGACGGGAGCTGCGGTCTTGCAGGCCCGAGGGTCCTTCCTCGCGGAACCGCCGGAGCCATTTGTAGACGGTGCGGGTGCTGACGCCCATGGCTTGGGCGGCCTCGGCAGGTCGAAGTCCTTCTTCCAGTACGCGTTTCACCAGCAGGGCTCGACCGTGGACGGTTAATCGGGCATTTTTATGGCTGTTCATTCGGGGTCCTCGAAGCATTGGTTTGGGTCGCACCTCCAATTCTCCGGGTAAACCCCGAGTGAACAACCTACTGGAAGATCACAGCTAGGTGCAGATGCATCGTCCTTCAAGTGCCAGTAAACTGCGGGGCTGCATCTTTCGTCCCTTCCTCGGAGTCTCCATGACATTGCCCATCAAGCCGACCAAGTCCCTGATCGCCGCCCTGGTGTTTGCCCTGGTGGCGGTGTGGCTGGCCGGCAGGGTGCCGACGGTCGAGATTGCCTGGGTCTGCGCCATACTGCTGCTGACCATCTACCTGTTTGCGTTCGAGATTGTGGAAGTGGATGTGGCCGCGATCTCCATCATGGTCCTGCTCGGCCTGACTGAGCTGTTCGCGCCGCTGATGGCGCTGGAGCAGGGGCTGGTATCCAGCAGCCACCTGTTTGACGGTTTTTCCAGTAACGCGGTCATGTCCATCATCGCGGTGATGATTATCGGGGCCGGCCTGGACAAGACCGGGCTGATGGGGCAGGTGGCCTCCTTCATTCTCAAGGTGGGCGGTACCACCGAGAAGCGCGTGATTCCCCTGATCTCGGGCACGGTGGGCATCATCTCGAGCTTCATGCAGAATGTGGGTGCCGCGGCCCTGTTTCTGCCCGTGGTCAGCCGCATCTCCGCCCGCACCGGGCTGCCGTTGTCGCGGCTGCTGATGCCCATGGGT
The DNA here is from genome assembly GCF_027000115.1 of Thiohalobacter sp. NCBI lineage: Bacteria > Pseudomonadati > Pseudomonadota > Gammaproteobacteria > Thiohalobacterales > Thiohalobacteraceae > Thiohalobacter > Thiohalobacter sp. The sequence goes on from NZ_JALTON010000027.1 coordinate 12,858, forward strand.
TTCTGCGCCATTCTCGGCGGCACCGTCACCATGGTCGGTTCCAGCCCGCTCATTCTGCTCAACGACCTGATCCTGACCTCCAACCGGGCGCTGCCCGAGGATCAGCACATGGCCACCTTCGACCTGTTCTCGGTGACGCCCATCGGTCTGGCGCTGGTGGCCACGGGCATCCTCTATTTCGTGCTCGCGGGACGTTACGTGCTGCCGGCCGCTGGTGGTGAGGAGAGCGTGACCAGCGCGACCTCCACCATGGCGCATTTCAAGGAGGTCTACGGTGTTTCCTATGCGGTGTACGAGGTCGACGTGCCGGCGGAGAGTCCGCTGGCCGGGAAGACCATCGACGAGATCGAGGTCGGCTACCGCATCCGCATCGTCGCCTTCTACCACGATGGCAACCTGCGCCTCGCGCCCGGCGGGCTGGCGCGTGACGTGGTGGTGGAACCGGGGACCACGCTGGGTATCCTGGCGTCGGACGACCGCCTGAACTTCTTCATCGAGGAGACCGGCCTCAAGCCCCGCGAACAGCTCGACGTGTTCCAGGACGTGCTCAATCCGAACAAGTCCGGCATCGCCGAGGTGCTGATACCGCCCGGCTCGGCTTTCATTGGCAAGTCGGCGCGCGATGTCTGGATGCGCAAGACCTATGGCCTGTCCATTCTTGCCATTCACCGGCGCGGCGAAACCCTGCGCGAGGGCACCGGTATTCGTGACCTGCCATTCGAACCGGGTGACGTGCTGGTGGTGCACACGCACTGGGACACCCTGGCGCGGCTGCAGAAGGACCGCAACTTCGTGGTACTGACCACCGAGTTTCCGCATGAGGAACTGCGTCCGCACAAGGTGCCGCATGCGCTGGTGTTCTTCTTGATCGCCCTGTCGCTGGTGCTGTTCAGTGACCTGCGGCTGTCGGTTTCCCTGCTTACCGGTGCGCTGGGGATGATCCTGGCCGGAGTGCTTACCATCGACGAGGCCTACAAGGCGGTGAGCTGGAAGACGGTGTTCCTGCTGGCCTCGCTCATCCCATTGGGGCTGGCGGTGGAGACCACCGGCACCGCGGCCTGGATCGCCGAGCAGACGCTGGCGGTGGTCGGGCACATGCCGATGTGGGTCATCCAGGCGGCGATTGCCGCGCTCGCGACCTTCTTCACCCTGGTGATGTCCAATGTCGGCGCCACTGTGCTGCTGGTGCCGCTGGCGGTGAACATTGCCCTGGGCGCGGGTGCCGATCCGGCGCTGTTTGCGCTGACGGTTGCCATCTCCACCTCCAACTCCTTCCTGATCCCCACCCACCAGGTCAACGCCCTGATCATGGGGCCGGGCGGCTACCGGGTGGTCGACTTCATGCGCGCCGGCGGGATCATGACGCTGCTGTTCCTTGTCGTTTCACTTTCGATGCTGAATCTGGTGTTCTGAGGGCTGTGAGGCGTGAGGCGCAGGCTACGGCTGGCTGAAGTGCGCGAGGCGTCGGGTGTTGTGCTGCCGCACCCTATGGCGTGGCGGCCGACCCCGTGGGGCCGCACACATCGCAGCCGGGATCCGGCCTCAGCCGCAGGGTCCGGAATTCCAGCGCATCCCCGTCGAAGATGAGCAGCCGGCCGCACAGGGGGTCGCCGATCCCGGTCAGCACCTTGATGGCCTCCAGCGCCTGCAGGCTGCCGATCACGCCCACCACCGGGGCCAGTACGCCGTTTTCCGCGCAGGTCTGTTCCGCCTCGCTGCCGTCCCGGTACAGGCAGCGGTAGCAGGGGCTGTCGGGGGTGCCGGGCAGGAACACGGTGAGCTGGCCCTCGTTGCGAATGGCCGCGCCGGAGACCAGCGGCCTGCCTGCGTCAACACAGGCGGCATTGATGGAGAAGCGGGTGTCGAAGTTGTCGCTGGCATCGATCACCAGGTCGGCGGCGGCCACCTGTTCGGCCAGTGCCTCGCCCGCGAGCCGTGTCTGCAGGGCCTCTACCCGGGTGTCGGGATTGATGCGGGCCAGGCTGGCGGCGGCGGACTCGACCTTGGGCCGGCCGATGTCGGCCTGGCCGTGCAGGATCTGGCGCTGGAGGTTGGACAGGTCCACGCGGTCGTCATCGGCGATCACCAGCCGCCCGACGCCGGCCGCGGCGAGATAGAGCGCGGCAGGCGACCCCAAACCGCCCGCCCCGACGATGAGCACGCGGCTGTCGAGCAAGCGGTGCTGACCCTCCACGCCAAAGGCGGGCAGCATGATCTGGCGGCTGTAGCGCAGCAGTTGTTCGTCGTTCATGGGGAGGGAAAGCGGCGGTGACCAGCAGTGGCCGACTATACCGCACCCTGGCCGCGCGGCCCATCAGAGATAGCGGCGCCAGTGCTCCGGCCGTTCGTCGCGGCAGCCATGCGGGCGCTGCCGGTACTGTTCGATGAAGATGGCCTGGGTGCAGTTGCCGCGGCCGCGCCCGCAGTCGAGCTGCGCCCGCTCCGCATCCTCGCAGTAGTAGTAGAGGGCACGCTTGAGCTTGTTGAGCAGGTTGTTGTCCAGATGGAAGCCCAGTTCCTCCAGCAGCCCTTCGATGATCTGCAGACCGATGCGGCTGACGTCGTAGGTCACGTGCAATTGATCCGGTCCCTCGGGCCGCACCCGCACCACGCCCTCGACGCAGCTCAGCACCAGTGCCGCTTTCTGCGCCTGGTCGCCCTCGGCATGCGGGCCGCGGAACAGGATCTCGCGATGCTTCAGGGTGGACGGGTTTTCCTCGTTCATGCCTCTATCCTAGACCCGCGGCCCGTTTATTCAAGTCCGGAATGCAGGGTTATTCCCCCGGGCGGCCCATCCGGCCGAGACTGACCCGGTCCAGGCCGGCGAGGTCGCGGAGGCACCGGATTTCCTCGAATCCCCGGGATTTCAACAGGCTGGCGACCGCCTCGGCCTGGTCCATGCCATGCTCGAGCAGCAGCCAGCCACCGGGCTCGAGATGGGCGGGTGCGCCACTGATGATGTGTTCGAGGTCGTCGAGGCCCTCGGGTCCGGCGGCAAGGGCGGCGCGCGGTTCATGGCGCACGTCGCCCTGGTCCAGGTGCGGATCGGCCTCGGCGACGTAGGGTGGGTTGGAAACGATGGCGGTGAAGCGCTCGCCGCTGACGGGTACGAACCAGTTGCCCTCGCGCCAGTCGATTGTCAGTCCAAGCCGCCTGGCATTGCGGCGGGCAACCGCCAGCGCGGCCGGGGCGCGTTCCACGGCGGTCACCGTCCAGAGCGGGCGTTCGTGGCGTACCGCCAGGGCGATGGCGCCGCTGCCGGTGCCCAGGTCCAGGATGTGTGCCGGCTGTCCGGCCGGCAGCCGTTCCAGCAGGGCTTCCACCAGCAGTTCGGTTTCCGGCCGCGGGATCAGGGTATCGGGCGTCACCTCCAACGGCAGCGACCAGAACTCGCGTTGCCCGACCAGGTGCGCCACCGGTTTGCCCGCCGCGCGGTGTTCGATCAGCGCCGAGAAGCGCAGCGCGGCGGCCTCGTCCAGTTCGGCCTCCGGCCAGGCATGGAGATGGCTGCGGGGTCTGCCGAGCACGTGTGCGAGCAGGATCTCCGCATCCAGGCCAGGGCTGTCGCTGCGGCCCTCGAGCCGGGCCGCGGCCAGTCTCAGGACCTCGCGAAGCGTCTGCCGCATGGCGTGCCTGTCGGGGACAAGGAGGCGTTCAATCCTGGATCGCTGCATGTCATGCCAGTCATTCCTGCAGCGCCGCGAGGCGGTCGGCCTGGTCCTCGGCGATCAGCGGCTCGATGATCAGGTCCAGGTTGCCTTCCATGATCTCGTCGAGCTTGTACAGGGTCAGGTTGATGCGATGGTCGGTGACCCGGCCCTGGGGGAAATTGTAAGTGCGGATGCGCTCGGAACGGTCACCGGAGCCGACCAGGTTGCGTCGGGTCTGTGCCTGTTCCGAGGCGCGTCGTTCGCGTTCAGCGGCCTCCAGCCGGGCGGCCAGCAGTGCCAGCGCGCGCGCACGGTTCTTGTGCTGGGAGCGTTCGTCCTGGCATTCCACCACGATGCCGGAGGGCAGGTGGGTGATGCGCACCGCCGAGTCGGTTTTGTTGACGTGCTGCCCGCCGGCGCCCGATGCGCGGAAGGTGTCGACCTTGAGGTCGGCCGGATTGATGTCCACGGCCTCGGATTCAGGGATCTCGGGCAGCACGGCGACGGTCGCCGCCGAGGTGTGGATACGGCCCTGGGATTCGGTCTCGGGCACCCGCTGCACCCGATGGGCGCCGGACTCGAACTTCAGTCGGGAGTAGGCTCCCCGGCCAACGATGCGGGCGATGATCTCCTTGTAGCCCCCGTGTTCGCCGGGGCTCTCGCCGAGCACCTCGACCTGCCAGCCACGGCGTTCGGCATAGCGGGCGTACATGCGGAACAGGTCGCCAGCGAACAGTGCGGCCTCGTCGCCGCCGGTGCCGGCACGGATTTCCAGGAAGATGTTGCTGTCGTCGTGCGGATCCCGGGGAAGCAGCAGGGTCTGCAGTTCCTGCGCCAACGCCTCGCGTCGCTCGGCCGCTGCCCGGGCTTCGTCCGTGGCCAGTGCGCGCATCTCCGGGTCCGGGTCGGCCTGCATGGCCTGGGCCTGGGCCAGGGCCTCCCCGGCCTCGCGCCACGCCCGGTAGCAGCGGCTCACCGGCTCCAGCTGGCTGTATTCCACCGAGAGGGCGCGGAAGCGTTCCTGGTCGGCGATCACGTCCGGATCGGACAGCAACGCGCCCACTTCCTCGAAACGGTCGAGCAGGGTATCGAGCTTGGCCTGGATGGAAGGCTTCATGGTGCAGCGCCGCGGCGGATTCAGGATGGATCGGTATCCATGCCCAGCAGCTGCCGGGCGGTTTCGATGAGTTCCGCGCGGCCGTCGTAGGCGGCCTCGCGCAGGGCCGCACTGGGTGCATGGATCAGCTTGTTGGTGAGGGTGTTGGCCAGGAATTCCACCACCTGCTGCGGATCACGGCCCTGGGCGAGTTGCTGACGGGCCTTTTCCAGAAGCTGATCGCGTTCCCGTTCCGCGCGCTGCCGATAGGCGCGGATGGTGGATACCGCATCCAGCGAGCGCAGCCAGCCTTCGAAGTGGGCGGTCTGCACGTCGATGATCTCCTCGGCCTGCTGCGCGGCCTCCTGGCGGGAGCGCAGGCCCTCGTCGATGACCTCGCGCAGATCGTCCACGGTATAAAGGTAGACATCCTCCAGTTCGCCGACCGCGGCATCGATGTCGCGCGGCACCGCGATATCCACCATGAACATGGGCCGGTGCTTGCGGCGCTTCAGTGCCTGTTCCACGGCCGGGCGGAACAGCAACGGCTCGGGCGCGGCGGTGGAGGCAACCAGAATGTCGGCCTCGGCGAGATGGGTGTCGATGTCGTCCAGTGCGATGGCGTAGCCGTTGAACTCGGCGGCCAGGCTGTGGGCGCGCTCCACCGTTCGATTGGCAATGATCATGCGCTCCAGCCCCTGTTCGTGCAGGTGACGCGCGGTCAGCTCGATGGTCTCGCCGGCACCGATCAGCAGCGCGGTCTGTTCACCCAGATCCCCGAAGATCTGCCGGGCCAGGGACACGGCGGCGAACGCCACCGAGACCGGGCTGGCGCCGATGGCGGTGTCGGTGCGCACCCGCTTGGCGACGGTGAAGGCATGCTGGAACAGGCGATTGAGCAGGCTGGAGAGGGTGCCGGCCTCGCGTGCCCGCTGGTAGGCCTCCTTCATCTGGCCGAGGATCTGGGGTTCTCCGAGCACCATGGAGTCGAGGCCCGAGGCCACCCGCAGCATGTGGCGCACGGCCTCGCGGTCGCGGTGCTGGTACAGACAGGGTCGCAGCCGGTTCAACGGCAGGCTGTGCTGCGCCCCCAGCCAATCGACCAGTGTGGCGCTGTCGTCCCCCTCCAGCCGGCAATAGAGTTCGGTGCGGTTGCAGGTGGAGAGGATGGCGGCCTCGCAGACCTCCGGCACCGCGTTCAGCGAGTGCAGGGCGTCGGGCAGCCTGTCCGGCGGAAAGGCGAGCTGCTCACGCACCTCGACGGGCGCAGTGCGGTGGTTGATGCCGAGGGCGATCAGGGACATGGGGGCCGGTCTGACTGGAAGGAACCGGAAATTCTGAGCGATGGATGGGGCGATTACAAGCGGGCGCCAGCAGGGGATTCGGATGTCAAGCCGCCGGTCATCCGTTAAACTGCGGCCTGGATATCCACTCAGACAAGAGGTCCTGCCGGCCCCGTTGCCGGTCCTTCCGCCACGTGATGAGACATGCCCTGATTCTGCTCGTTGCCCTGGCACTGGGCGGTTGCGCACGCCTGCAACCCCGGCCCGAGGCCGAGCCGGCCCCTGGCCCGGTTGCCCCCGAAGCGTCGTCGGCGGCGCTGCCCGCGGGCAGCGCGGCGGGGTCTGAACTGGACAGCGAGCTGCTGTTCAACCTGTTGCTGGGCGAGATGGCTGGCCAGCGCCAGCAGCTCGATGTGGCCGTGCAGCACTATCTTGCCGCCGCCGCCGAGGCGGACGATGCGCGCATCGCCGAGCGCGCCCTGCGCGTCGCCCTGTACGCCAAGAACGAGGAGGCCGCACTGGCGGCGGCACGTCGCTGGGTGGAGCTGGCGCCCGACAATGTCGATGCCCGGCAGACGCTGGGCATCCTTGCCCTGCGCGCCGGCATCCAGGACGAGGCCTTCGAACAGTTCGAGATCCTGGTCACCCGGCTCGGCGGCGCGCGGGCCTTCCAGTCCATCACGGCCCTGCTGGCGCGGGACCAGGACCGCGGTGCGGCACTGGCGCTGATGGCGCGGCTGGCGGAGCGCTATCCGGATCTGCCCGAGGCACATCTCGCCTATTCGCGCCTGGCGCTGCATGCAGGTGATCCGCAACGGGCGCTGGCCGAGGTCGAACAGGCCCTGCGGCTGCGGCCCGGCTGGGTGCAGGCGCTGGTCCAGCGTGCCCAGGTGCGTATCAAGCTCGGTCAGCCGGATGAGGCGGCCCGGGAGCTGGCCCAGGCGATCGAGCACACGCCCGATCGTGTCGAGTTGCGGGTGACCTATGCCCGGGTGCTGCTTGAACAGCGCGACATCAGCGGGGCCCGTGCCCAGTTCCGCAAGGTCATCGAGCTGCAGCCCGACAATGCCGATGCCCACTACTCGCTGGGGCTGCTGGCACTGGATCAGGGGGAGCCCCGTGTCGCCGAGGGTCACTTCCGCCGGCTGCTGGCGCTTGGGCAGCGGGAGCAGGAGGCCTACTACTATCTCGGGCGCATTGCCGAGCTGCGGAACGACCCCAAGGCGGCGATCGAATGGTACGGCCGGGTGCAGCAGGGCGACTACCTGTTCGATGCCAGGGTCCGCAGCGCGCGCCTGCGCGCCGGCATGGGCGACCTGTCCTCGGCGCGGCGCATGCTGCACGAGCTGCGGCTGCGCAATCCCCAACTCGCGGTACGGCTGTACCTCGCGGAGGGTGCCCTGCTGGTCGCGGCCGGTGAGTACCAGGCGGCCTTTGACATGTACAGCACCGTGTTGGCGGAACTGCCGAACAACAGCGATATCCAGTATGCCCGCGCCCTGGTGGCCGAGAAACTGGGCAAGATCGCACTGGCCGAGCAGGACCTGCGCGCCATCACCGAGCGCGAACCCCGGAACGCGCATGCCTGGAATGCGCTCGGCTATACCCTGGCCGATCGTACCGGCCGGTTGCAGGAAGCACTGGAATACATCCGCAGGGCGCTGGAGCTGGCGCCCGACGAGCCGGCCATCATCGACAGCATGGGCTGGGTGCAGTACCGGCTGGGCAATCTCGACGAGGCCGAGGTCTGGCTGCGCAAGGCCTGGGAAAAGAGCAAGGACCCCGAGATCGCCGCCCATCTGGGCGAAGTGCTGTGGCAATCCGGCAAGCGCGATGAAGCCCGGCGGATCTGGAAGGCGGGGGAGACGCAGGCTGCGGACAATCCCGTGTTGCGCAAGACCCTGGAGCGCTTTCTGAAGTGAGGGCCTGGCCACTGGCAGTACCCTTGGTGCTGGTCCTGCTGCTGACCGGCTGTACCCCGGCGCCGGTTGTCCGCGACGCCCTGTTTGTGCCCCTGGAACTGCTGGTGTGGACGGCGCGGGGGCGGGTCGCTCTCTTTGCCGAAGGTGAAGGCTGGCACGCCGGTTTCGAATGGCGGCAGCAGGGCGAGGATCTGACCCTGACCCTCAGCGGGCCCTTCGGCCAGGGCGCGCTGCGGCTGCTGCAGGTGCAGGGGCGGGTACGGCTGATCGACGGCCAGGGCGCTGTCCGCGAGGCGGAGTCCGCCGAATCGCTGGTTGCCGGGGCCACCGGCGTGGCGCTGCCGGTGAGCGGCCTCCGCTACTGGCTGCTCGGCCGGCCCGCGCCGGACCGGCCCCATCGCTGGCTCGAGGGCGAGGCCTGGCCGCGGCTGGAGCAGGATGGCTGGACCATCGACTACCGCGCCCTTGCCGACGTCGGAGGTCATCGCCTGCCGACCCGCATCCGGCTCACCCGGCCGGGGATGAAACTGAAACTTGTCATCGATGCCTGGGATGTCTAGCCTGCATCCTGCTACGGCCCTGGCGGATTTTCGCTCGGCCTCGGGGGTGCTTCACTCAAGCCGTAGCGACGGCTACGGCTTGAGCGCCAGCCCTCCCCGAGCCCGGCTGCAAATCCGCCATCATCCGCAGCCCCTGGTGCACTATGCGGGCTAGGCCACCTGAACGGCTCAGCGTTCCCGCGCCGGCCAAGATCAACCTGTTCCTGCATGTCCTCGGGCGCCGTGCCGATGGCTATCATCTGTTGCAGACCGCCTTCCAGTTTCTGGACTACGCTGACCTGCTGCACTTCCGTCGCCGTGACGATGCCTGCCTCCGGCGGCTCGATGAGGTCCCCGGGGTTGATCCCGGGACGGACCTGGTGCTGCGCGCAGCCCGTGCGCTGCAACGTCACGCCGGGGTCCGGCTTGGGGTCGATATCGCGCTCGACAAGCGGTTGCCGCTCGGTGGCGGGCTGGGGGGCGGCAGTTCGGATGCCGCCACCACCCTGCTGGCGCTGAACCGGCTGTGGGGACTGGACCTGCCGATGGAGGTTCTGGCCCGGATCGGCTTGGAACTGGGCGCCGACGTGCCCGTGTTCGTCCACGGCCGCGCGGCCTGGGCCGAAGGGGTCGGCGAACGGCTCACCCCCATCGAACCGCCCGAGCCCTGGTACCTGGTGGCCTGGCCGCCGCTAAGCGTATCTACGGCCGCGGTTTTTTCCGACCCGGAATTGACACGCAACACCCCCCCGATCAAAATATCCGCCTTTCGCCCGGGCGTTGGCCGCAATGATTGCGAGGCCTTGGTGCGCCGCCGTTTTCCCGAGGTCGGGCAACTGATTGATTGGATGGCGGAAAGGGCGCCCGCCCGGATGAGTGGAACCGGCGCCTGTGTGTTTGCCGCCTTTGCCGGCGAGGCGGCCGCGCGGGCGGCACTGGCCGAACTGCCGGCGCCCTGGCAGGGTTTTGTTGCCCGCGGGTGCAACCGTTCGCCGGCCCATGAGGTGTTGGCGAGTCCGTAGCGAGGCACGGTTGTTGGGCACGGCGCTGCGCGCCTTTGCCCAACCTACGGCCCTGCCGGCGGCAGCCGGCCGGGATGGCCACGTGTAGCGAGGAAGGACGACGAGTTATTGGGGCGTCGCCAAGCGGTAAGGCATCGGCTTTTGGTGCCGACATTCCCAGGTTCGAATCCTGGCGCCCCAGCCAAACCCAATCAGTCAGCCGAGGAATGCAGGTGGCGGACAAGAACGGCCAGATGATGGTGTTTGCGGGCAATGCGAACCCGCAGTTGGCGCAGGACATCGTCAATCATCTCCGTCTGCCGCTGGGCAAGGCGGTGGTGGGCCGGTTCAGCGACGGCGAAATCATGGTCGAGATCATGGAGAACGTCCGCGGCCGCGATGTGTTCGTGGTGCAGCCGACCTGCGAGCCGACCAATGACAACCTGATGGAACTGCTGGTCATGGTCGACGCGCTGAGGCGAGCCTCGGCGGCGCGGATCACCACGGTGATTCCCTATTTCGGCTATGCCCGCCAGGACCGGCGTCCGCGCTCGGCGCGCGTGCCCATCACGGCCAAGGTGGTGGCGGACATGATCGGCAAGGTGGGTGCCGACCGGGTGCTGACGGTGGACCTGCATGCGGACCAGATCCAGGGGTTCTTCGACATTCCGGTGGACAACGTCTATGCGTCGCCCATCCTGCTGGGCGACATCTGGCGGCAGAAGTACCCGAACCTGATGGTGGTGTCACCGGACGTGGGCGGCGTGGTCCGGGCCCGGGCGCTGGCCAAGCGGCTCGATGATGCCGATCTCGCCATCATCGACAAGCGGCGACCGCGCGCCAACGTGGCCCAGGTGATGCATATCATCGGTGACGTCGAGGGGCGCGATTGCGTGCTGATCGATGACCTGGTGGACACCGCCGGCACCCTGTGCAAGGCGGCCGGCGCGCTCAAGGAGCATGGTGCCGCGCGGGTGGTGGCCTACTGTACCCACCCGGTGCTGTCGGGGCCGGCCGTGAAGAACATAGAAACATCCCGGCTCGACGAGCTGGTGGTGACCGACACCATTCCGCTGAAGCCGGATGCGCAGAAATGTGACCGCATCCGCCAGTTGTCGATAGCCGAGATGCTGGGCGAAACCATTCGCCGCATCAGCGACGAGGAGTCGGTGAGTTCGCTGTTCATGGACTAGTCTTTTCATCCTGCCCCTGGTCGCGGGGGCGGGTTTGGCAACCTGCCGCGAGACGCGGCAACAACCGGAGCAATACCATGAGTGTTTCTTTCGAACTGAACGCCGAGCCGCGTTCCGACCAGGGAAAGGGTGCGAGCCGCCGCCTGCGTCGTGAAGGCAAGGTCCCGGCGATTCTCTATGGCGGTGGCCAGGATCCGCAGCCGATCACCCTGAGTCACAACGAGCTGTTCCATGCCCTGGAGCACGAGGCCTTCTTCTCCCATGTGCTCGAGATCAGGCTGGGCGACAGGACCGAGAATGCCGTGCTCAAGGACCTGCAGCGTCATCCCGCCAAGCCGATCATCATGCATGCGGACTTCCAGCGCGTGGTCAAGGGGCAGGCCATTCGCATGCAGGTGCCGCTGCACTTCACCGGCGAGGAGCGTGCGCCGGGCGTGAAGGAAGGTGGGCTGATTACCCATCACATCACGGCCATCGATGTGGAATGCGACCCCACGGCCCTGCCCGAGTACATCGAGGTGGACGTTTCCGGGCTGGGTGTGGGCGACGTGGTGCACCTGACCGACATCGCCCTGCCCGACGGCGTGGTGCTGGTCGATCTGCTGGGCACCGAAGGCATGTCGGAAGAAGAGCTCGCCGAGGTCAACCAGCCGGTGGTTTCCATCCACGCCAGGAAGGGGGGTGGCGAGGAAGAGGAAACGGCTGCCGAGGGTGGCGAAGAGGCTGGCGAGGCGACCGAGTAGGGTTGCCCGTTCAGGCTTGCGCCTTGGCCAGCGTGCAGCTCATCGTGGGGCTGGGCAATCCCGGTCCCAGGTACGACGGAACCCGGCACAACGCCGGGTTCTGGCTTCTGGATGCGCTGGTCGCCCGGTACCACTGCGAACTCCGGCCCGAGTCGCGCTTCAAGGGTGCGGTGGGGCGTTGCATCATCGCCGGGCAGGATTGCCGGCTGCTGCGGCCCGACACCTTCATGAACCGCAGTGGCGAGTCGGTTGCCGCAGTGGCGCGGTTCTACCGCATACCGCCCGAGGCCATTCTGGTCGCGCATGACGAGCTGGATCTGGACCCGGGGGTAGCGCGCCTCAAGCGCGGCGGCGGGCATGGGGGCCACAACGGCCTGCGCGATATCATAGCCCGGCTGGGTTCGAAGGACTTCCTGCGGCTGCGCATCGGCATCGGCCATCCCGGGCACAGGGACCAGGTGGTCGATTACGTATTGCAACGGCCCTCGGCGGACGACCGCGCGGCGATCCGGCGTGCCATCGACCGGGCGCTGGACATCGTGCCGGATGTGGTGGCCGGCGATCTGGAGCGGGCCATGAACAGCCTGCATGCGGCCTGATGGCCGGGCGGTGGGTGTCCGGCTTGTATCTTGTATCTTGCATCCTGGACCTTTCTGAAACATGAGCATTCGCTGCGGTATCGTCGGTCTGCCCAACGTGGGCAAGTCGACCCTCTTCAACGCGCTGACCAAGGCCGGTATTCAGGCCGAGAACTATCCCTTCTGCACCATCGAGCCCAATGTCGGCATGGTGCCGGTGCCCGATCCGCGGCTCGAGGTGCTGGCGGAGATCGTCAAGCCGCAGCGGGTGTTGCCCGCCACGGTGGAGTTCGTCGACATCGCCGGTCTGGTCGCGGGCGCCTCCAGGGGCGAGGGGCTGGGCAACAAGTTCCTGGCCAACATCCGCGAGACCGATGCCATTGCCCAGGTGGTGCGCTGTTTCGAGGACGAGAATGTCGTCCATGTCGCCGGTCGGGTCGATCCGGTCAGCGACATCGAGGTCATCAACACCGAACTGGCGCTGGCCGACATGGATACGGTCGAGCGGGCCATCAATCGCGTCGCCAAGGTGGCCAAGAGCGGTGACAAGGACGCGCGGGCGAAACTGGCGGTGCTCGAGCGCACCCGCGAGCATCTGGACCAGGGGCGGCCGGTGCGCGCCATGGCGCTGGGTGAGGACGATCGTGGCCACCTCTACGACCTGCATCTGCTGACCATCAAGCCGACGCTGTACATCGCCAACGTTGCCGAGGACGGTTTCGAGAACAATCCCCATCTGGATGCGGTGCGCGCGCTGGCCGAGCGGGAGGACGCCGAGGTGGTGCCCGTGTGCGCGGCCATCGAGGCGGAACTGGTCGAGCTCGATGACGAGGAGCGGGATGCCTATCTGCAGGAGCTGGGGCTGGAGGAGCCCGGCCTGAACCGGGTCATCCGCGCTGCCTACCGGCTGCTGGGGCTGCAGACCTATTTCACCGCCGGCGAAAAGGAGGTCCGGGCCTGGACGGTCCGGGTCGGCGCCACGGCGCCCGAGGCCGCCGGCGTCATCCATACCGACTTCCAGAAGGGCTTCATCCGTGCCGAGGTGGTGAGCTACGAGGACTTCGTTGCCTTCGGCGGCGAGCAGGGCGCGAGAGAGGCCGGCAGGCTGCGGCTGGAAGGCAAGGAGTACATCGTCCAGGACGGCGACGTCATGCACTTCCGCTTCAACGTTTAACCCGCATATTGCACCAGGAGCTGCGGATGATGGCGGATTTGCAGCCGGGCTCGGGAGGCGCTGGAGCGAAAGCCGTAGCCGTCGCTACGGCTTGAGTGAAGCGCCCCCGAGGCCGAGCGAAAATCCGCCAGGGCCGCAGCAGGGTGCGGGCGGGCACCAATCGTGCTCCGGGCCATGGGCAAAAAACCCGGTTCATTGCCCACCAGGACAACAAGCTGCCCGCCGCCCGCTTCCGCCCTGGTGCAATATGCGGGTTAACCCGCGCGGGCTGGACAGCGGCCGGGCAAGTCCCTACAATCTCGCCTCTTCCGTCGCCCGGATTCCGCCGGGCGGCAGCGAAAATGGCTACGTAGCTCAGCTGGTTAGAGCACATCACTCATAATGATGGGGTCGGTGGTTCGAATCCACCCGTAGCCACCATCTTTTGCCCCGAGCGGCGCGACCGGCTTCTTTCCGCAACAGGCGGGCGGTCATGCCCGGCAGGCCCTTCTGTGCCATGATGAAGGACCGCCAACCGGTCGGTTGTTCATGAAACCCCATACGTCGACAGCAGCAGGTCCGATTCGCGCCGACGCCTTGCGGGCCTGGCTGGGCGAACTCCAGCGGTACCTGGGCCGGCGTGGTTGGCGAGAGCTGCTGTTGCTGACGGGCGAGCGTGCGGCGGTGTACGGGCTTGCGCGTTCGCTGCTGCCGGAATCGGACTGGCTGCCCGCGTTGCCCGGTGCCGACGGGCTGGCGCGGGGCCGCCGCCTGTTGGGACAGTCCCGTGAACGGCTGGTGTTCGATCTGTGGCGTGGTTTCGATCCCGACCTGTTCGCAGCCGCGGCCGGTGCCCTGGCCGGCGGCGGGGTGTGCCTGCTGCTGGCGCCACCGCTCGCCCGGTGGGACCGGTTCGATGATCCCTTCGCGGCACGGCTGGCGACACCGGAATTGGCGCAGGCGGCCGTCGCGCGGCGCTTCCTGCGGCGCTGCGCCCGGCTGTTGGACGCAGCGCCCGCCGGCGTGCGGGTGATCGATTGCGATCGCCCCTTGCCCGTGCTGCCGAAGGCGGAAACGGGGGATGCCGCCCCGCCCGAGTGGCCCTCCCCGGCGCAGCGCGGGGTCATCGAGGCCGTGGCGCAGCTCGCACAGACCCCCGCGGGCGCCCTGGTACTGACGGCGGACCGTGGCCGGGGCAAGAGCACCGCGCTGGGACTGGCCGCGGCGGCACTGGCCGGGAAGATACGGGTGCGGGTCACCGCGCCCCGTCGTTCGGCAACCGATGCCCTGTATGCGGCGCTGGCGCGCGAGGCCGTGGCGGCGGAGCAGGCGGCCTTCTGCGCACCCGATCGCCTGCTCAGGGAAGGGCCGGGCGCCGATCTGCTGCTGATCGACGAGGCCGCGGCCATTCCGGTGCCGATGCTGCGCGCCCTTCTGGAGCGCTACCCGCGCTGCGTGTTCGCCACCACGGTACACGGTTACGAGGGCAGCGGCCGCGGCTTTGCGCTGCGCTTTTCCGCGGAACTCGATCGCCGGCGTCCCGGCTGGCGTCATCTGCATCTCGACACGCCACTGCGCTGGGCGGCGGACGACCCGCTGGAGCCGCTGCTCAACCGCCTGCTGGTGATGGATGCCGAGCCCGCGAGCGTTTCCTCATCGGCTGTCGTCGACGTCGAGTGGGCGGAGATCGATCGCGAGCGACTGGCAGACGACGATGCCCTGCTCGACCCGGTGTTCGGTCTGCTGGTGCTGGCGCACTACCGTACCCGGCCCTTCGACCTGCGCCTGCTGCTGGACGCCCCGGGCATGCGGGTGTTTGCACTGCGCGGGCAGGGTAGGGTGCCGGCGGTGGCGCTGGTGGCGGAGGAGGGCGGCTTTCCCGAATCATTGGCCGAGGCCGTGTTCATGGGCCGGCGTCGGGCGCGCGGCCATCTGCTGCCGCAGTCGCTGGCCATGCACCTGGGCGTCGCCGAAGCGCCGCGCCTCCGCTGCGCGCGGGTGCTGCGCATCGCGGTGCTGCCCGAACTCCAGCGCCGGGGTCTGGGGCAGCGGCTGGTCGCCGGCATCCGCGACGCCCTGGCGGCCGAGGGCGTGGACCTGTTCGGCGTCGCCTTCGGGGCCAGCGAGGGCCTGGTCCGCTTCTGGCAGGCGGCCCGCATGCAGCCGCTGCGCCTCGGCCGGCGCGCCCACGCCGCCACCGACCGGACCAGCCTGCTGGCGGCGCAGGCACTGACGCCCGCCGGCGAGCGGGTGCTGGCGCAGGCGCTGCGGGAATTCCGGCGCTCGGCGGGCGAGGGCGAGGGGTTCGATCCGGAGGCGGCGGGGGACTGGCTGCGTCTGGTCGGCCTGGCCTGGGGCCGGCGCAATCCTCAGGACGACGCCCCTTTGCTGGCCGCCTGGCCCGGGGCGCGGGGGCTGCCCGGGCGGCCGGGTTCTCCGGCCTGGCGCCGCGCGCTGCAGGCAAGGCTTTTGGCCGTGGCGGATCTCATGCCCGGGGCGGTGCGGGTCCGGATTCCGGGGCATGTGCCGGGGTGAAGGCTAGCGCAAGCCGCTGGCCGGATTTCGTGGTAGAGTGCACCCACCCGAAATGGGGGTGATTTTTCGGTGGCGGCATCCGGGCCCGGTCCCGGCGTCGCCGTAAGGGTCCTGCGGGGCCGTCATGAACCACGGAGATTCGTTTAAATGAAGAAGATTGCCGCACTTTTTGCCGCTGCCCTGGTGGCGGCGCCGCTGGCCGCAACCGCCGATGGCCAGCAGATCGTCCAGACCAAGTGCTTCGCCTGCCACGGCACCGGTGCCGCCGGTGCGCCCAAGATCGGCGACAAGGCCGCCTGGGCGCCGCGCATTGCCCAGGGCATGGATACCCTGGTCAAGCATGCCATCGAGGGCATCCGCGCCATGCCGCCCAAGGGGGCCTGCATGGACTGCTCGGACGCCGATCTGAAGGCAGCCGTGGAATACATGGTCTCCCAGTCGAAGTAGGCCTTACCCGCATATTGCACCAGGGGCTGCAGCAGGAAGCGGGCGGGCACGCATTGTACTCCGGGCCATGGGCAAAAAACCCGGTTCATTGCCCGCCAGGACAACAAGTCGCCCGCCGCACGCTTCCGCCCTGGTGCAATATGCGGGCTTACCCCCGGGGCGGGTCGCCCCGGGGGCAATCCCCCCCTGCATCATTCGCGCCCGATGCCGCGTCCGGGCAGGACGACCGGGTAGACCGGTCCCTTTCGTGAATCCTGCAAACACCCTTTCAGTTATCCGGCGGCTGGCCGATGGCCTTGCTTGACGACCCCGCCCGGCGGGCTATGCTCTGTTGATCGATGGACTCCCGGTGTTGCGACCCGCTGACACGTCATTCCTCATTTCGCAAGGGCTTGCGGTTTGCCTGAGGAAGGGGACCGGCGAGCGCCGCGCGCGCTGCCGGCGAGACCCGAAGATAGGTGCAGGCACATGATCGCACGCACGGACAGCGGGCGTGACGGTTGCGCGGGCATCGCCCTGGCCCTGGGCCTTGCGCTCGCAATCGCCTTTCCGGCAATGGCCGGCCTCCATGACGCCGAGCCCATTCGGCCCCTGCCCGTCGAAATCGGGGATGTGGATCCCGACCGCGTCGCGCTGGGCGAGCGTCTGTTCAACGATCCGCGCCTGTCCCGTGACGGCCGCCTCGCCTGCGCCACCTGCCACCATCTGGACCGGGGTGGCGATGATGGCCTGCCCCGGGGCATCACCAACAGCGGCGAACCCGACATCGTCAACACGCCGACGGTGTTCAACGCCCGCTACAACTTCCGCCTCACCTGGCGAGGCAAGTTTCGGACCCTGGAAGCGCAGGCCGAGGGCGCATTGCGCAATCCGCGCCACGGGGCCACCGACTGGCCCGAACTGCTGCCCAAACTGCGCCAGGATCCCGAGTACCGCCGTGCCTTCGCTAAGGCGTATCCGCAGGGCATCACCCGCGAATCGGTGCTGGATGCCATCGCCAGTTTCGAACGCACCCTGGTGACCCCGAACGCGCCTTTCGACCGCTGGCTGCGCGGCGATGCCCGTGCCGTGGATGCCGAGGTGCTGCGCGGCTATGAGCTGTTCCGCTCCTACGGCTGTATCGCCTGCCACCAGGGAATGAACGTCGGCGGCAACATGTTCCAGAAGTTCGGGGTGTTCCGCGAACCGGCGCACGAGCAGGATGCCACGCCCATGGACGAGGGGCGCTTCACCCTCACCGGCGACGAGGCTGACCGCGGCGTGTTCCGGGTGCCCTCGCTGCGCAACGTGGCGGTGACCGCCCCCTATTTCCATGACGGCGAGGTGACGGCGCTGGACGAGGCCATCCGGGTCATGGGCGAGGTGCAGCTCGGCATCGAGATCCCGCCCGCGGACCGGCGACTCATCAAGGCCTTTCTGCACAGCCTGACCGGGGAGTACCAGGGGCGTTCGCTGGCGGAGGCACGCCCGTGACCGCGGGGGCCGCGCGCCACCTGCTGGCCATGGTCCTGCTGGTCGCCGGCCTGGCCTGGACCTATCTGGCCGGCCGCATGGTGGATCCGGTGGAACCGGAGGGTCTGCGCCGCGAGGTATCCGATGTGGCCGCGGCCGAGGCCAGCCTGCACGAGTACCTGCTCGGACTCTACATCGGGCTGGTGCGGGACTATGACGGGGTCAATCGCGAGCTCGATGCCATCGATTTCGGACTTCAGGCGGTGGCACAGCGCCTCGATCGGCTGGACACGGGCGATGCCCGGCCGCTGTTCGATGCCGCGCGCCGGCAATATGCCGACAAGCAGGCGGCGGTCGAACGCTTCAAGAGCGAGAATGCGCTGGTGCGCAACGCAATCAGGTACCTGTTGCTGGCCAGCGAGCGCCTGAGCGAGGCCGGCGACGGAGAACTGGATCAGGCGATTGCACGGTTGTCGTCCGATCTTCTCAGATTGCTGCGCAACCCCTCGCCACGCAATCGGGCAGCGGTGCGCGACGCGGTGGCAGCGGTCGCGGCCCTGGATGCGGCGCGACTGCCGGCAGCCTACCGGAGCTGGCTGGCACGCCTGCGCGAGCATGCCGAGCTGGTGGTGATGCGCATGCCCCGCCAGCTCGAGCAGCTGGATGCGGTCATGGAGGCGGATATCGGTCAGGGCCTGGAGCAGGTTGCCTTGCTTGTCGGACAGGCGCAGGCGCGCCGGGCCGCGGTGGCCGAGCGTTATCGCATGCTGTCCTATGTTCTGTCCGCGTTGCTGGTCGCCTATGTCACCTACCTGTTCCTGCGCTTGCAGCACAATGCGCGGGTACTGGCCGACACCGGGCGCAAGCTGCGCCGCGAGAAGGAGCAGGCCGAGACGACCCTGCATGCCATTGCCGACGGCGTGATCACCACCGACGGCGGGGGGCGGATCCGTTACATGAATCCGGTGGCCGAGGCGCTCAGCGGCTGGTCGGTCACCGAGGCGGCCGGCCGCCCGCTGTCCGAGGTGTTGCCCCTGCTCGACCAGCGCAGTGGCCGGCCGGTGACCGATCCGGCGCGGCAGGTGGTGGAAACGGACGCCCCCCTTCCGGCAGGCCACAACCGTGTGCTGATCGACCGGAACCGGGATCGGCACGTGGTGCGGCTGTCGGCCGCGCCGCTGCATGGCGAGGACGGCGAGGTAAGCGGGGCCGTGGTCGTGGTGCACGATGTCAGCGAGACGCAGCAGCTCATGGAGCACATCAGCCACCAGGCGCGTCACGACCCGCTCACCGGTCTGCTCAATCGGCGGGGGTTCGAGGTTCGCCTGGAGGCGACCATCCGGGACATCGCCCGGGAAGGCGGACGCAAGGCGCTGTGCTATCTGGATCTCGACCAGTTCAAGATGATCAACGACAGTTGCGGCCATGTCGCCGGCGACCAGTTGCTGCAGAATCTGGTGCCCGTCCTGCGCGGCGTGCTCGGGGATCGCGACCTGCTGGCGCGGCTGGGCGGGGACGAGTTCGGCGTGCTGGCGGACGTTGCGGACGAAGCGCAGGCGCAGGCCACAGCCCAGCGCCTGCTGGACGCGGTGAAGGGTCTCCGCTTTCGCTGGGGACAGCACCTGTTCGAGCCGGGTGCCAGCATCGGGGTGGTGATGATCGATGCGGCGACGGTCAGTGCCGAGGAGCTGTTCCGTCAGGCCGATCTCGCCTGCTACGCGGCCAAGGACCTGGGGAGAGGCCGCTGGCATCTGTATCAGCCCGACGATGCCGAACTGGTGCGCCGCAGCGAGGAACTGCAGCGGGCGGCCGGCATCAGCCGGGCCCTGGAGGAGGACCGCCTGCGCCTGCACCTGCAGCCCATCGTGGACATCAGTGGGGGAGGGCACGGTGGCATCGAGCACTTCGAGGTGCTGGTGCGCATGATCGATGAGCACGGCCGCGAGGTGCCCCCGGGCGTGTTCATCCCCGCGGCCGAGCGTTACAACCTGATGCCGGCCATCGATCGCTGGGTGGTGGCCAATGCGCTGGCGCTGCTGGCCGCGCTGACCGGGACCGATGAACACGCAGATTGCCACTTTTCCGTCAATCTGTCGGGCAACTCGATCAACGACCCCGAGCTGCCCGGTTTCATCGTCGCCCAGCTGGAGCGGCACCGCGTGGATCCGTCGCGGATCTGTTTCGAGATCACCGAGACAGCCGTGATCTCGCAACTGTCGGCCGCCATCGCGCTGATCGAACGCCTGCGCGATATGGGCTGCAGCTTTGCGCTGGACGACTTCGGCAGTGGCCTGTCCTCGTTCGGCTATCTCAAGGCCTTGCCCGTCGACTATCTCAAGATCGACGGGAGCTTCGTTCGGGACATGCTCAACGATCCCATCGATCGCGCCATGGTCGAGGCCATCAACCGGCTCGGGCACATCATGGGCAAGAAGACCATCGCCGAGTTCGTCGAAAGCGAGGCGCTGGTCGGTGCGTTGCAGGCGCTGGGTGTGGACCAGGCCCAGGGCTATGCGCTGGGCAGGCCGAAGCCGGCATCGGAACTGTTCGATGTGCGGCCGGCGGTGGAGTCAGTGAGCCTGTGAGGGCGCGGGCCGGCCCTGGCCGACGAGCAGCGCACGCATCGATGCCACCGACCGCACAAAGGCCCCGCCACGGCGCACGTCGGCGGGCAGGGTTTGGAGTGCGCGCGTCGCGGCATCGCGGTCGGGAAAGGGACCCAGCAGCAGCAAGTGCCAGGGCTGGCCGCGCCGGAGATGGTTGCAGAGCAGGGTGTCGCGCAGCCGGTGGCGACGCACGAAGGCGCTGGCCGACTCCGGCCGGCGGCTGGCCATGAGTTGAACGAGATGGCCGTCGGGCCATTCGGCGAGGCGATGCGCACAATGTTCGGCCGGGGGCGCGCCGGGCAGCTTGCCCCGTGCAGCCCCGGCGCCGGCAGGGGGGCTGACTTCCGCTCCGGGCATGGGTTGAATGCCTTCGACGATCGCCTGCGCCACCGGGTGACCGGCGGCGGCCGCGCGCCGGTAGAAGTCCAGGGCGCGCGTGCGATCAGGGGGTATGCCCTCGCCCAGGGCGAAGGTAGTGGCCAGATTGTACAGCGCCGGTCCGAAGTCCTGTTTGGCCGCCTGTTCCCACCAGTAGATGGCGCGCCGCGGGTCCGGCGTGACGCCGGTGCCGTGACGGTAGGCGTTGCCCAGGTTGTACTGCGCCGGCGCGAAGCCCTGTTCGGCGGCGAGCAGGAACCAGTAGTTGGCCTCCTCGTAGTCCCGGGGTACCACGATGCCTTCGTGGTACATGATTCCCAGGCCGAACTGCGCATTCGGATGGCCAGCCTCGGCCAATGGCTTCCAGAGTTCGAAGGCGCGTTGGAGGTCGCCGTGGTCCAGTGCGGCCATGCCGCGCTCGAAGTCGTCCGCGAGCGCGGACAGTGTGCAGCTCAGCAGCAACAGCAGGCAAAGGTGATGTAGCACGTTCCGGTGGCGGCATCGGCCCATCTCCGGATTATGACCGCCGGTCGCCAGTCGCCGCAATCCGCGCCTCCGGGACCCGCCGCAGCAGCAGCGCGCCGGCCAGGAAGAGTACCAGCACCGACAGCAGGCCCAGCCGCGGTTCGCCGCTCAGCCAGCTCACCCAGCCCACCAGGAAGGGACCGAACACCGCGGCGAACTTGCCCAGCAGGTTGTAGAAGCCGAAGAACTCGGCCTGCGCCCCGGCGGGCACCAGGCGCGCGAACAGGGAGCGGCTGAGCGCCTGGATGCCGCCCTGCACCAGACCCACGCCGGTGGCGAGCAGATAGAACTCCAGTGCGCTGTTCATGCGCGCAGCCCACAGGGTGATGGCCACGTAGACACCGAGGGCGATGAAGATTCCGCGGCGTGGCCCCAGTCGCCGGCCGATCCGCCCGAACACCAGCGCTGCGGGAAAGCCGATGAACTGAGTGATCAGCAGGGCGATGATGAGATGCCGTGCGGCGAGACCGATGGACAGGCCATAGTCCACGGCCATGCGCACGATGGTGTCCACGCCGTCGATGTACAGCCAGTAGGCGAGCAGGAACCAGGCCGCGTCCCGGTGTGCGCGCAGGTTGGCCAGGCGTTCACGGACCTGGCGCAGCGCCATGCGCAGCGGATTCGGGCGAACGGGCCAGGGGACGGGTGGCGTGTCCGCTACCCAGAACAGCAGGGGCAGGCTGAACAAGGCCCACCACAGGCCGACGCTGAGAAAGGACAGGCGCACCGCGGCCGCGGTGTCGGCTAGACCGAAGGCCTCTGGCCACCGGGTCATGGCGACGTTGAAGGCGAACAGCAGGCCGCCGCCCAGATAGCCCAGGGCATAACCGCGCGCCGACAGGGCGTCGAACTGGTCCTCGCGGGCGACCGAGATGAGCAGGGCGTCATAGAACAGGTTGGCGCCGCTGAAGCCGAGCACCGCCAGCCCGTAGCACAGTGCCGCGAGCTGCCACTGGCCCTGCTCGATGCCCCAGAGGGCCAGGGTCGAGGCGATGCCCAGGGCGGCAAAACGGATCAGATAGGCCTTGCGCCGGCCGAGACCGTCGGCCAGCGCCCCGAGCAGCGGCGCGGACAGGGCCACCGCCAGGCTGGCGAGGGCATTGGTCGTGCCCAGGCGGAAGGTCGACAGGATGGGATCGACGCCCGCACTCCAGTACTGCTTGAAGAACAGCGGGAAGAAGCCGGCCATGACGGTGGTGGCGAAGGCCGAATTGGCCCAGTCGTACAGGGCCCAGGCCCACTGGCTGCGGGAATCGTTCATGGAACCCGTTTATACCCGCTGCGGACTGCGATCACCATGCAACGCGGGTGATACCGGATGCGGCGGCGCACCGCGGATCGCAGTCTTCGGCCTGCATCCGTGCCGGGGAACTGCGGGGGGTCAGGCGAGCATGTTGCGGATCATCTGCTTGACGGTGACAGGGTCGAAGGGCTTGTCGCAGATGCCCGAGATGCCGGCCTGCTGCACCGCGGCCAGCCGGCTGCTGTCGCCCTCGCTGGTGACCATCAGTACCGGGATGGCGCGCTGCGAGCTGTGTTCGCGGATGTAGCGGGTGAGCATCTCGCCGTCCATCTCGGGCATGTTGTAGTCGGTGACCACCAGGTCGAAGAAGCGTTCCTCGATCAGGGCCACCGCCTCGCGGCCGTTCTCGGCGGTGGTGATGTCGTGGATGCCGAGATTGCGCAGCACCCGAGCGATGTGCTTGCGTGCCAGCGGACTGTCATCGACCACCAGCGTCACCAGGTCGTCCAGCACCACATCGGCGAGCGCGGCACTGTCGGGATTGACGAATTCCAGCGTCGCCCCCAGGGCGCGCTTGAGGTCACCCGGTTCGAAGGGCTTGGGCAGGATGGCTACCACGCCGGCCTGGCGGATGGGGTCCAGTTCCGAGAAGGCCGTCTCGCTGGAGATCATCATGAAGGGGGTTTCCGCGAGTGCCGGGTCCTGGCGCATGGCGTGGATGAGATCGGATGCGGTCATGTCCGGCAGGTACATGGCGCTGATCACCAGATCGGGCGGAAACTGACGCATCTGCTCCAGGGCATCGGCGCCCTTCCCGTGGCACTGCACATCACGCACCTTCGCGCCCTCGAGGTGGCCGCGGATGATCTGTGCCTGCACGCCCGAGGGTTCGACGAGCACGATGGAGAGATCCTGGATGGAGAGTGCCTGCATGGGTGGTCGGGCGTCTGTCCTGCCGGTTACCGGCTTATCGGCCGGCCACACCGCTCGCTGAAGGCCGTGTAACGGCGGGGTCTACAGGTGGTCGAAGAAGGCGGATTCCTCGGGCGACAGGGGGGTGCCGTCCTCGTCGCGCGGTGCGGGGCGCAGGCGGGCGGGCTCGCTGGGGATGTCCGCCGGCGGCTCCACCAGCAGGCCCAGCCGGCCATCGATGTCCAGCAGCTTGCAGGGCCGCCACTGGAAGCCGCGGAGCCGGGACAGCAGGCTGTTGCCGGCGGGTGGCGCGGGGCTGAGCACCATCAGGTCCGGCAGCGCCGACTCGCCGGTCTCCGCATCGGCGTTCGCGTGGGCCATCTGGTCCAGCGCCACCAGGCCCTGCAGCAGGGCCCGGTTCGGGTCTTCCAAGTCGAAGGCCACCAGCACCTGTTCATGATCGCCGCAGCGCACCAGCAGCGCGTGATCGCTGTCGAGTTCGGGATGGGCTTCGATGCGCGCGTCCTCGCCGCACAGCCGGGGGACCTGTTCGATGATCAGGTCACGGAAGGCCTCCTGGGTGACATTGCCGGCCAGTTGGATCTCCATCTCACTGCATCCTCTACTGCGGGTCGGATTTGCGGAACAGCCGCTGTGGGCGGGTACCCTGCGGCTGGCTGTGGACCAGGCTGGCCAGTCGGGCCAGTGCCTGGCTGAAGTCGGGGCCGGGGGTGGGGAGTTCGCCCAGATGTGCCAGCGGCAGGTCCAGGAAACGCAGCGTGCCCACGGCCAGCCGCCGGTAGCAGCGTCGCGCGGCGAAACGGTCCCGGGCACCGACCATCAGCACGCCCAGGGATTCGGGCCGTTCCGGCCAGTGCTTGATCCGGGCATAGGCGTGGCGGATGCCGGGCAGGCTGGCCTCCACCAGCAACAGCCCCCAGGCATTGCGCGGCAGGTTGGTGGTCTCCCGGCTGCTTTCGAGGGTCCAGGCGTGACGCGCGTCGGCGGCCTGGTTGTGCAGTTCGAGCTGTCGCGCGAGGGCATCGAGGAAATAGCGCACCTCGGTCCGGTCCGGCTGCCGTTCCAGCGCCACCAGCACCGGCAGGCGTCGGCTGCGCCCATCGTCGCCCTTTCCGGTTCCGGTGGCCGTCTCGGGCGCCTCGCCCAGTAACTGGTCGGCGAGGCGCCCCAGCGAGGACGTCTCCCGGCGTGCGGGCTTCCATGCGGGATTCATCATCGAGTGCCGTCCCCCTCAGACCCGCAGCAACGAATTGTTGCCGCCCAGCGCGTTGGGTATTTCCACCGGATTGGTCGGATCCTGCTGCCAGACGCCATCGATGATGACCCGATATTCATAGGCGCCGGGCCGCACCCGCAGCTTCTTGATCCAGATGCCGTCCCGCTGTTCGGTCTCGACGCCGGCGTCCGGCTGCCAGTCGTTGAAGTCGCCGGCGATCTGCAACCGGTGCGCGTCCAGTTGTTCGAAGCGCAGGGTGATCTCGCGCTCGCTGTCACGGGTGGTCTGCCGTTCCGTCAGGCCGAAATGCTCGACGACCTCAGTGGCCAGTTCGCGGTAGTCGGCAGTGACCGGGGCCTGCGGCGCCAGCCGGGTCAGCGGCACGCCGAGATAGGCTGCCTCGCGCACCCGGACGCTGGGGCGGATGCGGCTGGCACAGCGGGGTGTGTCGATCTCCTGCTCGATCGTCTCCATCATTTGCCGGCCCATGCGGGTACGGAGGTCGAACATCACCGGCAGCAGCCGCTGCGGAATGTCGATGTGATAGCGCTCGGTGATCATCTGCAGGGTCTCGCGCAGGCGTTCGATGCCATCCAGCGAGAACAGGCTGGGCTCGACCGGTGTCAGCACCAGGTCCGAGGCGCGCAGGGCATTGACAGACAGCAGTCCAAGCGACGGCGGGCAGTCGAGGATGGCGAAATCATAGCGGCTGCGCAGCCTGCTCAATTCCGTCAGCAGCTTGCGGTCGCGTTCCGGGTCGTTGGCGAGCTGGGCCTCGAGGCCGGCCAGCCAGATGCTGGCGGGAATCAGATCCAGGCCGCTGCCCTCCTGGGTGAGCAGGGTGGCACCGATCTCGCATTCGCCGCCGAAGACTGCCTCCAGCCCGGGTTGTCCGGCATCCCGGGCGGCGCCCAGTCCCAGGGTGGCATGCGCCTGTGGATCGAGATCGACCAGCAGTACCCGATGGCCAGCCTCGGCCAGGCAGGCGGAGAGTTGTATGGCGGTGGTGGTCTTGCCGCAGCCACCCTTCTGGTTGGCAATGCTGATGACGTTCATATCTGTCTCTACCTCCTCGGTCGGCCCAGGCCGACCCCTCGGTCAGTGTGCAAGGTCGGGCGGCCAGCGCCGCCATGCTCCCCAGACTTGAACGTTATTCTTGTTGTGGCCGCCGGCGGGGGCCGGCGCGAACATCAGCATCCCTGCGGTAAGACCTCCCTGAGTTCGGGGAAGAGTTCGGCCTGCTCGGGTGCGTTCAGGCCCAGCTCGGTCTCGATGTCGCGTGCGAAGCGGGCAATGGGCAGCACCCAATGCTGGCCGCTCATGACATCGAAGGCATCGTCGCCGCGGATGGCGAGAATCACCTCGCCGGCGACCACCAGTGAATATTCGCTCAGGGGGTGGGCGACGTCCGGGAGCAGGCGTCGCAGGGAATCCAGGCAACGCCGTATCCGCTGCAGGGAGAGGCCCTGGTCCAGCAGTTCGCGTGCGGTACGCAGCGCGATCAGGTCAGTGAAACTGTAGCGGGCGTGGCCGCCGGGTGTGCGGGCGTCGGGGGCGAGGAAGCCGGAGTCACGCCAGTAGCGCAACTGGCGCTCGGTGAGGCCCGAGAGTCGGGCGGCCTGTCGACTGGAGAACCCCTTGTCCGCCAAGCGCACCTCCGCGATGCCGGGAAGGCAGATTTGAGGGAAGTCTTGCAGAGGATTCCGGCTTGTCAAGGAAAGTCGGACAGAAATTGCGCAGGATTGTCCGAATTTCGGATATTGGGCCACAAAAAACCGCACCCGAGGGTGCGGTTCGAATAACCACAAGCCGGGTTCAGGGCTGGACGGTCTTGGGAGCCTCCGGTACCACCAGGCCGCGCTGGCGGCTGAAATAGGCCGCCAGGTCTTCCATGTCCTGCTCCGACAGGCCGGCGGCGAAGCCTTTCATGATGGGGTTGTTGCGGGCGCCGGACTTGTAGTCCTTCAGGGCCTGTACCAGGTAGTCGGCATACTGGCCGGCCAGCCGCGGGTACTGGGGATCGACGCTGTTGCCATCGGGGCCGTGACAGGCCTGGCAGGTGGCGGCCTTGGTCTTGCCGGCATTGGCGTCGCCGGCGGCGTGGACCGGGAGGCAGACGGCCAGCGCCAGCGGCGCGGCCAGAAGTGCGATGCGCTTGTTCATGATTCGATTTCCCTGTTCACTCGATCTGTGCATGGGGCACCTTTCACTGGCCGTAGCCGGCGAAGAAGGCGGCAATATCGGCCATGTCCTGCTCGCTCAGGCTGGCGGCCTGCGCGCGCATGGTCGGGTGCTGGCGGGCACCACTCTTGTAGGCCTGCAGCGCGGATACCAGGTACTGCGCATGCTGGCCGCCCAGCCTGGGCACATGGTAGGTGGGGTAGACGTTGGTGTAGCTGGGCACACCATGGCAGCCCATGCAGGTGAATGCCTTCTGCTTGCCCGCAGCGGCATCGCCGGCGGCAAGCGCGGGTGCGGACAGCGCCGCACACAGGCTCGTGGCCATCAGGGTCATCGCTGTTCTGTTCATGGTCCTCGCTCTTGATGGTTGGTCTGTCCCGTTGCGGGATGGTGGCGGCTCTGACGCCGGTTTCCTGTTGTTCCCGGCGGCATCCCCCGATGCGCCGGATGGGCGGAGTATAGCAAGCCCCTGCTGGCCGCGGTCCGCGTTACCAGCTTATGTAGGCATAACCGCGTTCTTGGAGCTCCATGAGGTCGGCGGCGCCGACCTCGACCACGGTCGCGAAATCGAGCAGATCGTCCTGCGTCCAGCCCAGCGACTTCATGGTGTTGCCGCAGGCGTGAAACTCCACGCCGTACATGGCCAGGCTCTCGGCACGCTGGCGCAGCAGCTTGGGAATGGGGCGGGTGGGATTGCGTCCGAGCAGGTGGATGCCGGGGCCAATGACGGTGACCACGATATGGATGTCGTCGCCATACTTGCGCAGCATGGCGCCGACCGAGAACAGGATGTGGTCGATGTAGTCCTCGTCGGCCTTGTTGAGCTGGTAGACCAGCTTGTGGGCCGGTTCACCGAACAGAGAGGTTTCCACCGGCGACGCGCTGGGATCGGCGCGCGCCGGGGTCAGTGTCATGGTGGAAAATAACAAAAGGAACAGGATGATACGTTTCATTTGCGATCTCCGGTCATGTGCCTGCGACACCCGTATCTGGCAGTTGGATACCCCTCGGGGCCAAAACATTCCCTGGCAGCCTGTCTTGGGCGTCCTGCCGCGATCTGGTAGGGTCTGCACCCTGCACGCCTTCCCTGATCGAGCCCGAACGTGACCCTGTTCCGAATCCTTTGCCCGTTCCGACTGCTGTCGGTGGTATTGCTGCTTCTCGTACCGAACCTCGTCGTGCTGGCGAATATTGCCGCCGGGGGCGGGGCGCTGACGGTGTTCGGTGACCGCCCGCTGCCGGAGCCGGTCCAACACCCGGCCTGGTTCAGGCTCAGTTTCCTGGACCTGGCGGAGGATCTCGACGAGACGCGCGCGGCCGGCAAACAGGGGCTCATCGTCTACCTGGGCCAGAAGGACTGCGCCTATTGCCAGGCCCTGCTGGAGGGCAACTGGGGCAAGGCGGACATTGTCGCCTATACCCGCGAACACTTCGAGGTGGTCGCCATCGACATCCATGGCGACCGCCTGGTCACCGATTTCGACGGCCAGGAGATGAGCGAACGGGACTATGCCCTCCGCCATCAGGTGAACTTCACTCCGACGCTCCTCTTCTACGATACCGAGGGGCGGGTGGCGCTGCGTCTGCCCGGCTATTATCCGCCCTACAAGTTCCGCGCGGCCCTGACCTATGTTGCCGAGGGCTACTACCGCAGCGAGTCCCTGCGCGACTACCTGGGTCGGGCGGACATCGGCATGGTGTTCGAGCCCGGCGGGCTCAACCAGGAGTCCTTCTTTCAGCCTCCGCCCTTTGCCCTCGATCGCAGCCGTATCCCGGGCGAACGTCCCTTGCTGGTGTTCTTCGAGCAGCCGGACTGTCACGCCTGCGACATCCTGCACACGGGTCCGCTGGCCGATCCCCGGATCCGTGGCCGGCTGGGCAGCTTCGACGTGGTGCAACTCGGGCTGTGGGACGACAGCCCGGTGATCACGCCCGATGGCCGCCGTACCCGGGCGCGCGACTGGGCGGCCGAGCTGGGGCTGTTCTACGCGCCCAGCCTGCTGTTCTTCGACGAACGCGGGCGCGAGATTCTCAGGGTCGATTCGGTGGTGCAGTTCTATCGGCTGCGCAACGTGCTCGATTACGTGCTCAGCCGCGCCTACGAGCGTTATCCCACCTTCCAGGCCTGGCGCAAGGCCGGCAGTCCCTGAAGCGCCGTTGCCGGGCATGGTCGTGGACGCGCTCGACGCCCTCGAACGGCAGCTCGATGAGTGTCGCACTGCCGATGTGGCACGACTGTCGCGGCGCCTGTCGGGCCTGAGGCGACGACTGGGCCGCGGCCAGCCGATCGATCGCGGCCTGACCGGGCTGGCGGCCGCGATCGAGGCCTCGCGCGCGGCACGCGCCGCGCGGCTGGCACGGCTGCCACGGCCCGACTATCCCGCCGGTCTGCCGGTGGTCGAACATCGTGTCGCCATCGCCGAGGCCATCGCCCGCCATCCCGTGGTGATCGTCTGCGGCGAGACCGGCTCCGGCAAGACCACCCAGTTGCCCAAGATCTGTCTCGAACTCGGGCGCGGTGCCGCCGGCCTCATCGGCCACACCCAGCCGCGACGCATCGCCGCCCGCAGCCTTGCCGCGCGCATCGCCGAGGAGCTGGGGGTGCCGCTCGGCGGGCCGGTGGGCTACAAGGTGCGCTTCTCCGACCGGGTGGGCACGGAGACGGCGGTCAAGGTGATGACCGACGGCATCCTGCTCGCCGAGACCCGCGGCGATCCCGATCTGCGCGCCTACGACACCCTGATCATCGACGAGGCCCACGAGCGCTCGCTCAACATCGATTTCCTGCTCGGCTACCTCCGGCGCCTGCTGCCGCGCCGCCCGGACTTGCGGGTGGTGATCACTTCGGCCACCATCGACACCGAGCGCTTCTCCCGCCATTTCGACGATGCGCCGGTGATCGAGGTCTCGGGCCGGGGCTACCCGGTGGAGATCCGCTATCGCCCGCTCAGGGGCGAGGACGAGGCGGCGCAGGATCGCGACCGCGAGCAGGCCCTGCTCGACGCCGTCGATGAACTGGCCGCCGAGGGGCCGGGCGACATGCTGGTGTTCCTCCCCGGCGAACGCGAGATCCGCGAGGCTGCGGAACTGTTGTGCAAGCATCATCCGCCGGAGACCGAGATCCTGCCGCTGTACGGCCGGCTGTCGGCGGCGCAGCAGAACCGGGTGTTCCAGACCCATGGCGGGCGGCGCATCGTGCTGGCCACCAATGTCGCCGAGACCTCGCTCACCGTGCCCGGCATCCGCTACGTGATCGACACCGGGCTGGCCCGCATCAGCCGCTACGCCTGGCGCAGCAAGGTGCAGCGGCTGCCCGTCGAGCCTGTGTCCCGGGCCTCGGCCGACCAGCGCGCCGGGCGTTGCGGCCGCACCGGCCCCGGCATCTGCATCCGCCTCTACGATGAGGCGGACTATCTGGCACGTCCGCGCTTCACCGACCCGGAGATCCTGCGCACCAACCTGGCCGCGGTCATCCTGCAGATGCTGGCGCTGCGGCTGGGCGAGGTGGACGACTTTCCGTTTCTCGACCGCCCCGATCCGCGCCACGTGCGCGCGGGCTTTCGCCTGTTGCAGGAACTGGGCGCGGTGGATGCGCGCCACCGTATCACCGAACTCGGCCAGCGGCTGGCGCGGTTGCCGGTCGATCCGCGGATCGGACGCATGCTGCTGGCCGCAGGGGAGGAAGGCAGTCTTCGCGAGGTACTGGTCATTGCCGCGGCCCTGTCGGTGCCCGATCCGCGGGAACGCCCGCTGGACAAGGCCCAGGCCGCCGACGAGCGCCACGCCCTGTTTGCCGACGAGCGTTCCGACTTTCTCGGTTTCGTGCGTCTGTGGACGGCCTACCGGGAGCAGCGGCGGCGGCTGTCCCGCAATCGCCTGCGCGACTGGTGCCGGCAGCACTTCCTGTCCGTGGTGCGCATGCGCGAATGGCACGACATCCATCAGCAACTGCTGGCGCTGGTGCACGACATGGGGCTGCGTCCCAACAGCGACGAAGCGAGCTACGAAGCGGTGCACCGGGCGCTGCTGGCCGGGCTGCTGGGCCAGGTTGCCTTCCGCAGCGATGCCAGCGAGTACACCGGCGCGCGCGACCTGCGCCTGCAGATGTTTCCGGGCTCGGTGCTGTTCCGTCGCCGGCCGAAGTGGATCCTGGCCGCCGAGCTGGTGGAAACCGGCCGGCGCTATGCACGCATCTGCGCCATGATAGAACCGCAGTGGGTGGAATCGCTGGCCGGCCCGTTGCTCAAGCGCCATCACGCCGATCCGCACTGGGAAAATCGCGGCGGCCGGGTGGTGGCGCTGGAACAGGTGAGCCTGTACGGGCTGGTGCTGGCGCGCAACCGGCGGGTGGACTACGGTCGCATCGACCCTGCCGCCGCGCGCGAGATCTTCATTCGCGAGGCGCTGGTTCGCGGCGATCTCGACAGCCGCTTGCCCTTCGTGGCCCACAACCGCGAGCTGCTGCGGGAGATCGAGGGCCTGGAGGCACGCTCGCGGCGGCGTGACGTGCTGGTGGACGAGGCGCTGCTGGCGCGCTGGTTCGACGAGCGCCTGCCGCAGGCGGTGCGCGACCGCCGCACGCTGGAACGCTGGTGGCGCAGGGCCGGGGAGGCCGAGCGGGCGCGGCTGTTCCTGGATCGCGACACCCTGATGCAGCACGGTGCGGCCGGCATCACCGAGACCCGGTTTCCGACCCGCTTCGCGACCGGCGGGCTGTCGCTGGCGTTGAGCTACCGCTTCGAGCCCGGCCACGCGGACGACGGCGTGACCCTGGAAATCCCGCTGGCCGCGCTGGGTCAGCTGCGTGCCGAGATCTTCGAATGGCTGGTGCCGGGGTTGATCGAGGACAAGGTCACGGCGCTGATCCGTGGACTGCCCAAGCCGCTGCGCCGGCATTTCGTGCCGGCGCCCGACTATGCCCGCGCCGCGCTGGAGGCGCTGCTGCCCGCGCAGGGCTCGCTGTTCGAGCGGCTGTCGCAACAGCTCGCGCGCATGACCGGTGTCGAGGTTCCGGCCGAGGCCTGGGCGGCAGTCGAGTTGCCGGCCCACCTGCGCATGAACTTCAGGCTGGTGGATGCCGATGGCGGCGTGCTGGCGCAGGGGCGGGATCTCGCGGCCCTGCAGCAGGCCTGGCAGGACCGCGCCAGCGCGGCCTTTTCCGGCCTGCCGGCATCGGGGCTGGAGCGCGCGGACGTCCAGGACTGGGACTTCGGAACGCTGCCGGAAGTCATCGAGCGCGAACAGGCGGGCTTGCGGCTGCGGGCCTGGCCGGCGCTGGTGCCGAGCGAGGATGGAAGCCGTATCGAGCTGCGCCTGCTCGATCGCGCCGAGGCCGCGCGTCGCGCCCACGGCGCGGGCGTGGCGGCCCTGTTCCGACGTCGTGCCGCGCGTGCCGTGCGTCACCTGGAACGCAATCTGCCGCGTATCGACCGCCTGTGCCTGGACTTCGCGCCCCTGGGGCGTTGCGAGCAGCTGCGCGCGGACCTGGTGGCGCGGGTGATCGAACTGGCGCTGCCGGAGGCGGCCGATATCCGCGATGCGGAGGCCTTCGAGGCCGCCCGCGCGCGGGCCGAGCCGGCGCTGATGGGGCTGGCGCAACGGCTGTGCGAGCCGCTGGCCGATGTGCTGGCCCGGCATCGCGCCCTGGGACGGCAGCTCAAGGGCAGCCTCCCGCCGGCCTGGCTGGCGGCAGTGTCCGACATCCGGGATCAGCTGCAATGGCTGGTGCAGCCGCGGCTGGCGCGCGACCTGCCCGTGGAAATCATCGAGTCGCTGCCCCGCTGGCTGGCCGCGGTGGAGCGGCGTCTGCAGCGGCTGGCGCAGGATCCGGCGCGGGATCGCCGCGACATGGCCGCGGTCGAGCCCTGGTGGGCGCGGGCGCGAGAACGCCTGGCGCGCGATCCGCACGCCCTCGAGGACGCGGACTTCGCGCGCTATCGCTGGTTGGTGGAGGAGTACCGGGTATCGCTGTTCGCGCAGGAACTGGGGACGCGCGAGAAGGTATCGCCCCAGCGGCTGGAGCGGGCCTGGCGGGCGCTCAGCCCAGCCTGACGGGTATGCCCAGCTTGCCGCTCAGCGCCTCCTCGAGCGTCGCGAGCAGGGGCCTGCCGGTGCGATCGTCGCGCCATTCGCCATCGGCTTCGGACCAGGCGAAGTGCGCGGGTCCCAGCGGCGAGGCCACCCAGATCTGTTCCAGCGACTCCTGGCGATTGACGATGATCTGGCTGCCGTCCTCGAGTTCGAGGGTGAGCACGCCGTCGACGATGTCCATGTCGGCGTCCTCCAGCGCCTCGCAGGCCTCGAAGCGGTCGAGCAGGTCCTCGAGGGTCTCGCTGGCACGTACGGCGAAGGATTTGCTCATGGACGTGAATCCGGATTCCTGACAGGCGGACTGCGGATAATGGGCGAGGGTGCCCGGCAAATCAAGCCGGGCTCGCCGCGCTTCATGCCTCCCGGCGGCTGGGCTACAATACCGGCCGCATTATTCCGGTGCCACCGGCACGCCAGACAGAGATCCCGAGTTTCATGACCCAGTCCCCCGCCGAGATCCGGCCGGATCACTACGATTACGACGACCTCATTGCCTGTGGCCACGGCCAGCTGTTCGGGCCGGGCAATGCCCAGTTGCCGCTGCCGCCGATGCTCATGTTCGACCGCATCACCCACATCAGCGAGCAGGGCGGTGCCCACGGCAAGGGCCAGATCCGGGCCGAACTCGACATCCGCCCCGATCTCTGGTTTTTCGACTGTCACTTCGAGGGCGATCCGGTCATGCCCGGCTGCCTGGGGCTGGATGCCATGTGGCAGCTTATTGGCTTCTTCCTGGGCTGGGCCGGTGGTCCGGGGCGCGGCCGCGCCCTGGGCGCGGGCGAGGTCAAGTTCACCGGCCAGGTGACGCCGGCGAACAGCAGGGTCACTTACGAAGTCGACATGAAGCGGGTGGTGAAGCGCAAGCTGTTCATGGGCATCGCCGACGCCCGCATGCTGGTCGATGGCCGCGAGATCTACACGGCAAAGGATCTCCGGGTCGGCCTGTTCACTTCCACCGAAGGCTTCTGAGGCAGTCCTCATGCGCAGGGTCGTGATTACCGGTCTCGGCATCGTCTCTTCCATCGGCAACGACCGTGCTACGGTCGTGGACAGTCTGCGCGCGGGGCGTTCCGGCGTGCGTTTCAGCGAGGCGTATCGCGAGCTGGGTTTCCGCAGCCAGGTTCATGCCCCGCTGGAGGTCGACATAGAGGGGCAGATCGATCGCAAGCTGCGCCGCTTCATGGGCGATGCCGCGGCCTATGCCTGGCTGGCCATGCGCGATGCCATCAACGATGCCGGCCTGTCGCCGGAGGATGTCTCCAGTCCGCGCACCGGCCTGATCGTCGGCTCCGGCGGTGCCTCCACCGCCAGCGTGGTCGAGGCCGCCGACACCCTGCGCAGCCGCGGTGTGAAGCGCATCGGACCCTACGGCGTCACCAAGACCATGTCGTCGACCACCTCGGCCATTCTGGGGACCGCGTTCGGCATCAAGGGCGTGGGCTACTCCATCAGCTCGGCCTGTTCCACCAGCGCGCATTGCATCGGGCATGCCGCCGAGCTGATCCAGATGGGCAAGCAGGACATCGTGTTCGCGGGCGGCGGCGAGGAACTGCACTGGTCCATGAGTTGCCTGTTTGACGCCATGGGCGCCCTGTCCTCGAAGTACAACGAGACACCGGAGAAGGCCTCGCGGCCCTACGATGCCGACCGTGATGGCTTCGTCATCTCCGGTGGCGGTGGCGTGGTGGTGGTGGAGGAACTCACCCGTGCACTGGCGCGCGGTGCGCCCATCTACGCCGAGCTGGTCGGTTATGGCGCGACCTCGGATGGCTACGACATGGTCGCCCCCTCCGGAGAAGGTGCGGTGCGCTGCATGCAGCAGGCGCTGGCCACGGTCGAGGGACCGATCGACTACATCAATGCCCACGGTACCAGCACGCCGGTCGGCGACACCAGGGAACTTGAAGCGGTGCGCGAGGTATTCGGTGACGAGGTGCCGGTGATCGCCTCGACCAAATCGCTCACCGGACATGCCCTGGGCGCCGCCGGCGTGCACGAGGCCATCTATTCGCTGCTGATGATGCAGGAAGGCTTCATCGCCGCCAGTGCCAACATCGAGAACCTGGACCCGAAGGCCGAGGGGCTGCCCATTGCGCGGGAGAGGGTCGAGCCGGCCGAGCTCACCCAGGTGATGTCCAACAGTTTCGGCTTCGGTGGTGCCAACGCCACCCTCGTGTTCCGGAAGTACACCGGCTGAGCGCCGCCCGCGCGGATGCATTGCCCCCTGCCTTGGTGCGCGGGCGAGGACGACAGTATGCCGGACCAGGGGCGGGTCAGGAACGACCGGTTGCAGCGGGCGTCGCGTTTTCCACTGTCTCGGATGCCTGCTGCCTGTGCTGCCACAGCGTCAGCAGCGGCTGCAGTTCGTCAATCAGCGAATCCAGGTGTGGCGCCAGCGCGTCGGCCCGGCCCTCGGCGATCAGTCGCAGTGCCTCCTCGATGGAAGGCCGCGGGATGGGTGCCTCGGCAGGCGCCGGTTCCGCTGCCGGCGGGACGCCTGCCCGCGTTTCGATGGGCGGGTGTTCCTCGGCGGCGGGCGCCTCGGCCTCGGTGGTGGCCTGGGCGGTGGTGGCCACCGGACGCTGGTCGTAGACCACCCGGTTGCCGCCGGCCTTCGCTGCCCTTCCCAGCAGACGCTGTCCTTCCTCGAGCAGTCCCTCGAAACGGGTCTCGCGGTTGATGATGGGCGTGAGCACGGCGGCGCTGGCCGTCAGGCGCAGGGTCTCGCCCCCGATCCTGAAGGCGCGGGAGGCGATCTGCTGGCAGATGCGGGCGGCCAGCTTGCGTGCCCCCACCGGGTTGGCCGAGGGCAGCAGCAGGCCGAAACGGGCCAGACCGACCCGGCCGCCGGTGTCCTCGCGACGCACCGCATCCTTCACGATCTGGGCGAAGATCTTCAGTATGGCCTCGCCGGCGGGGCGCCCGTACTTGATGAAGGCCTTGTCGAAGTTGTCGACGTCGATCAGCAGCAGCGCCAGGTCCGAGCGGTGGCGGATGGCGTAGGCCAGGTCCTGGTGGCCGCGCTCGGTGAAGGCCCGCTGGTTGACCAGGCCGGTGATCTTGTCGATGGTGGGTTCCGCGGCGATGGCGGTCCGGGTCTGTTCCAGCTTCGTTTCCGTCTCCGCCAGCCTGATGTGCGAGCGGGTGTGGGCGAGCAGTTGTACCGAATCGAAGGGCTTGCTGAGGAAATCGGAGGCCCCGGCGGCGAAGGCCCGCGACTTGGCGTCCTCGTCGTCCTCGGCCCCGGTGACGATGATCACCGGCATGTTGGCGATGTGCGCGACATCGCTTTCGCGCATGCGCCGCATCAGGCCCATGCCGTCCAGGTAGGGCATGGACAGGTCGGAAATCACCAGCGCAATGTCGTCGTTGGCGGTGAGCTGTTCCCAGGCGGATTCGCCATCCCCGGCCTCGAGGACGTCGAATTCCTTGCTCAGAATCTTTTTGGCGGCGATACGGATGACGCGGGAGTCGTCCACGACGAGGACGCGCGGCCTGTCCGCCACTTCGCTGGCCTGCTCCGACATGGGGGAGCGCTCCTTGACTCAGGGTGTCCAGCAGGGGAATCGGCGCCGCAGTGACATTCTTTAACCCGCCTATTGCGCCAGGGGCTGAAAATCCGCCAGGGCCGCCGCAGGAAGCGGGCGGGCGCAAATCGTACTCCGGGCCATGGGCAACAAACCCAGTTCATTGCCTGCCAGGACAACAAGTGTTGCCTGCCGCCCGCTTCCGCCCTGCTGGGAGATGCGGGTTAACCCGAAAGCACATCGGCGCGGCTGTCCGGCTGGTCCGCGATATCGGGGAGGTTTCCTTTTTGCAACAGCTGGTTGGTGGCTCAGGCGTCGCCGGTGCAGGGGCGGTTGATGGAAACCTCTTCGACCCCGTCCAACGCCAGCAAGGCATCGCGGATGCTGGCCTCGATCTGGGCCGCGAAGGGGCAGTGCGGGGTGGTAAGCTGGACTTCCACGTGGACCCGGCCGTCGTCCACGTCCACCTCGCGGATCAGCCCCAGTTCGACCAGGCTGTGGGCGAGTTCCGGGTCCTGTACGCGGTCGAGTGCGGCGTAGACCTCGGTTTCGGTGACCATCGGTCCTTCTCCCTGTGTTCGCTTCCCCGTGTCCGAACATATTATTAACCCGGCGACCAAATATGTCGTGGCTTCGGCTGGGGTACACTTGGGCATCCCGTCGTTGCGACCCTTCATGGAGAGTTCATGCTTGAATCCGATCAGCGCCGCCGCCTGCTCGAACTGCTGCGCATCCCCACGGCTCCCTTCCGCGAACAGCGGGTGCGTGCCTGGGCCGAGGCCTGTCTCGATGACTGGCGTATCCCGCATTTTCGCGATCCTCACGGCAACCTGCTGGTGGGCGTGGCCAGCCGCGGTGACTATCGCCAGCTGCTGGCGGCTCGCAGCCGCGAGCCGGTGCGCCTCTACATCGCGCACATGGATCATCCGGGCTTCCACGGTGTGCGCTGGCTGGACGATACCCGTCTCGCGGTGCGTTGGCTGGGCGGCAGCCCGACCCGCTACCTCTCCGGTGCCGCGGTCTGGCTGTGCGACGCGGAGGGCGAGCGGATTCCGGGGCGGCTGTACCGGCCAGTGACCCATCCGCAGGGCTACGGCATCACTGCCGCCGAAGTGCGTGTGCATCGTCGGGATCGCGCCCGCCTGCCGCGTGCGGCATCGCGGGTGTTCGGGGGCTGGGCCTTCCGGGCGCCGGCCTGGCGCAGCGGCCGACGCATCCATGCCTGTGCCGTGGATGATCTGGCGGGCGTGTTCGCCATTCTGGAGACGGCGCGGACACAGTTCGCGAGCCGTCGGCGTCCGCCTTTCATCGGCCTGCTGACCCGCGCCGAGGAGGTCGGATTCGTGGGTGCGATCGCCCATTTGCAGCTCGGCTGGTGGCGCGCGGCGCGCCAGCGGCCGCTGGTGTGCGTCAGCCTGGAGGCCTCCCGGACCCTGCCGGGCGCCGAGATCGGCAAGGGGCCGGTGGTGCGGCTGGGCGATCGCCGCAGCCTGTTCGATCCAGGCGGCATGCATCTGCTGTCACAGCTCGCGGAGCAGGAACTGCCGGGTCGTCATCAGCGCCGCATCATGGATGGCGGCAGCTGCGAGGCAACGGCGACCACGGCCTTCGGGCTGCGCACGCTGGGCCTGACGGTGCCGCTGGGCAACTATCACAACGAGGGCTACGAGGGCGGCCCAGACTGTCGGCGGCCGCGCGGACCGGCGCCCGAGTTCGTGCACGAGGGTGATGTGGCCGGCATGCTCGCCCTGTGCGAGGCGTTGATGGCACCGCGTCTGCCCTGGCACGATCCCTGGCGCACGCTGCGGGAGCGCCTGATCGGCAACCGCGAGCGTCATGCGCGGCTGCTGCTGACGGACTGAGGAGGGCATCATGAAGCGCGCATCGATGGTGGTGGTGACAATGCTGCTGGTGGCGGGCTGTACGCTGCCGCAACCGCAGGGGAGCGACGTGGCCTGGATTGCGGCGGGCGATCGCATTCGTCTGCTACAGCCGGTCGCCTTTCCGGCGAACGAGTCGCGCGTCCACCTGCAGGGCAAGGGTGTGGTATCGGCGCGGGATGTGACGGTGTGGGAGCCGGTCTGTTCGTTGCAACTGGACCATGCCTTTGCCGAGGGCAAGATCTTGCCGGCGCAGGTGTTCAATGTTGCGTCAGTACAACGTCTGGAAGAGGACGGCAGCTGGGAGCGTGGGGTGATCAACTACGTGACCCGCATCCTGTTCACGCCCGACGCGCTGCCCCTGCGTGCGCTCGAATGTGAGGTCTGGGCATTCGGCTACGATCCTTCACAGCATGTCGATGCGGCTGCCTTCGAGCGCGCAACGCTGGGTGTGCTGTTGCTTGAACGCGCGCGCCATCGCTGATGCCGGCGGCCTCCTCCGGCGCCGCCTCCTTTCTTGTAACTTATTGTACAAACAAATAAAAAAGGCCCGCCGAGGCGGGCCTTCAAGGCCGTTGCAGGCGCCCTTGCCGTTACCGGCGGGCGCGCTTTTTGGTCGCACGCTTTTTGGTAGCGCGCTTCTTGGTGGCCTTCTTCTTTGCAGTCTTCTTTCGGGTAGCCTTCTTCTTCGCGGCCTTCTTCTTGGCCGGACGCTTCTTGGCGGCCTTCTTCTTGGCAGTGCGCTTCTTTGCTGCCTTCTTCTTCGCTACCTTCTTCTTGGCGGTGCGCTTCTTGGCGGCCTTCTTCTTCGCGGCCTTCTTCTTGGCCGGACGCTTCTTGGCTGCCTTCTTCTTTGCTACCCGCTTCTTGGTAGCGCGCTTTTTGGTGGCCGTCTTCTTGCGAGTGGCGACCTTCTTCTTCGCGGTTGCCTTCTTCCGAGTGGCGGTCTTTTTACGGGCCGCCGTCTTCTTCCGTGTACTGGTTTTCTTCTTCACTGCCATGAGGAAACCCTCCTGTTCAATGGTTCGCGCAACTTAACGGCATTTGATTATAGAAACTTTAACGAAAAATAAAAGATTAGAATCGAAAAATAATGTCGCGCTCGATCAATTCAACATAACACCGAACAACTTCTGCGTGCCCGCGATGATCCTCGCGTTGCCGTGTGCATGCGCCGAGACGCGTCCGCATCACCGTGTGTGCGAGCGCTGTGGAGGTGTAAAAAAACCTGTCATCGCAGGCCATGCAAGTCTTGCAGTACAAGTCGGGCCGAAGACAGCAGTTGCGCTTTTCGTGCGCGCAGGCGCTGCAATGGATATAGTTGCGGCAATCCGAAACAGAGATCCGAGGCATGGCCAACCCGCTTTCGAACCTGATCGAATCGGCACAGACCCTGATCTGGAAAGACGATCTGCGCCAGCTTTCTCCGCCCCGGCGACTGCTGATGCAGACACTGCGGGTGCTCTACGTGCTGTTGCGCGACCTGTTGGCCGGCGAACTCAACCTGCGGGCGATGAGCCTGGTCTACACCACCCTGCTGTCGCTGGTGCCGCTGCTGGCGCTGAGTTTCTCGGTGCTGAAGGGCTTCGGGGTGCACAACCAGATTCAGCCCCTGCTGTACCGTTTTCTGGAGCCGCTGGGTCCCAAGGGTGTGGAGCTGGCCGGCCTCGTGGTCAATTTCGTGGAAAACGTGAAGGTCGGGGTGCTGGGTGCCCTGGGCCTGATCTTTCTCATCTACACCGTGCTGTCGCTGCTGCAGAAGATCGAGTCGGCCTTCAACTATGTCTGGCGGGTGGAGCGGCTGCGCAGTTTTGGCCAACGCTTCTCCAGCTACCTGAGCGTCGTGCTGATCGGTCCGGTGCTGGTATTCGCCTCGGCCGGCATGACCGCCACGGTGATGAACCACGAGCTGGTGCGGGCGCTGGCGGAGGTCGAGCCCTTCGGGACCCTGCTGCTCGCGGCCTCGAAGCTGGTGCCCTATCTGCTGGTGGCGCTGGCTTTCACTGTGGTCTACATCTTCATCCCCAATACCCGGGTGCGGGTCGGGCCGGCCGGGATCGGCGGTCTGGTGGCGGGTTTCCTCTGGCATACCGCCTTCTGGGCCTTTGCCGCCTTCATCGCCTCGTCCACCAAGTACACCGCCATCTATTCCGGCTTCGCCATACTGGTGCTGCTGCTGATCTGGCTGTACGTGAACTGGCTGGTGCTGCTGCTGGGCTCGCAGATCGCCTTTTATGTCCAGCATCCGCAATACGTCACCCAGCACCGTGTGCGGCTGGTGTTGAGCAACCGGCTCAAGGAACAGCTGGCACTGGCGGTGATGTACGAAGTGGGGCGCAATCACCACCTGTCGCGTGCTCCCTGGACGCTGGAGGCATTGACCGAGCACTTGCGGGTGCCCGCGGAACCCCTGGCGCGACTGCTGGCGACGCTGCAGGCCACCGGGTATCTCGCGGAGACGGCCGACGAGCCGCCGGCCTATCTGCCGGCCCGTGACATCGCCACCGTGACCCTGTATGAACTGCTGAGCGACGTGCGCCGCGCCGACGAGTCACGCTTCGTGCGGCCCGACCGCATGCTGCGGCTGGTGCCGGTGGAGTCGGTGATGGACCGGCTGGATGCGAGCTGGCGCGAATCGCTGGATGGGCTGACGCTCGGGGAACTGGTGCGGCAGGGCGAGGGCACAGAGGATGGCTGACCACTGACAGGCAAGGGCGCCACCAATTCCGCCCTGGTGCAATATGCGGGCTAGCCGCGCGGTGCGGCGGGTGCCTGTTCGGCGTAGCGGTAGGGGCTGATCCGGGTGATGGCCACGCCGCGATGGTACATGGCGATGGGGGCCGGTGTCTGGAGCATCATCCAGTCGGGCAGGTGCCGGCTCAGGGTGCGGTAGTAGGTGGCGGCGTCGGCCTGTGAGCACGCCGGCAGTTCCGGGTTCCAGTCGATGCGATAGTGCCAGGCACGGAAGCCGCCCAGCAGTGCAGGTGCGGTGTCCGGATCGGGTGCGCGCACCTCGCTGACATCGCCGGTGAACACCCAGGTGCCGCCGCAGAGTTCGGCCTCGGTGCGGCGCTTGGCCTCGCCCAGTGCCACGTGGGCCATGGCGCGCGCCACCGCCGGCGTTTCCGCCTGCTCGCGCGGCACCCAGGCAAGCACCTGGTTGCGACCCAGCTCCACCGCGGGCAGACTGCCCTCGGCCTGCGCACCGGGGCCCTGGCTGGCGCAACCGCCGAGCAGCCCGGCAAGGGCGAGGCAGATCAGCAATGGACGGGTGCGGTCGGGCATGGTGGTCGACGGATTCCGTTGTGGCCTGGTGATCAGGTTAGCGACCTTCGGGCCGCGGCGTTGTGAACATGTGTCACATTCCCGACACGGCAGGTCGCGACCACGGGCAAACTGTGACAGGGTTGGCGCCGGGCACATGAACGGCGTCTCGCAGGCGGGAGTGCAATGGCAGGGAAATCGGATTCGAACCGGCAGCGGGGTGCGCCGCAGCGCCTCGGCCGTGCCGCCTGGCAGGCCGGACTGGTGGTGCTGGTGCTCTATGCCCTGCACCTCTACCAGGTGCGGGACACGGTGGAAGGCCCGGCGCCGGCATTCGCCGGGGTCGATCTGGACGGCAGGTCACTGTCGCTCGCCGAACACGCGGGGCGGCCGGTGCTGGTGCACTTCTGGGCGACCTGGTGTCCGGTCTGTCGTGCCGAGGCCGGCAACATCAGTGATCTCGCCGAGGATCATGCGGTGATCACCATCGCCCTCGAGGACACGCCGCCGGCGCAATTCAAGCGCTTCCTCGCCGAGCGCGAACTCGCCTATCCGGTGATTCGCGACCCGGAGGGCGAGTTGGCCGCGCGCTATGGGGTGCGCGGGGTGCCGGCGAGTTTTGTCGTGGACGCTGATGGGAACATCCGTTTCACCACCATCGGTTACACCACCGAGGCGGGGTTGCGTCTGCGCATGTGGTGGGCGGAGCGGCAGCGTGACGGGTAACGAGCGCGTGGATCGCACGATTGACGTCATCTGCCACCAGGGCTGCCGGGCGGTGTGGGGCTTCATCGATGCGCTGGAGGCGGGAACGCTGCGCCCGGAATACGCGCATCTGGATGCGGCGGAGCGGGCGCTGCTGCTGGCCGAGCTGCACGACATCATGCAGGTCTACGGAGATCGTTGCGATCTTTAGCCCGCATCCTGCCGCGGCCCTGGTGCAATATGCGGGTTAGATCTCCCCAGGCGCAGCATGCTTCAGGAGGCCGCGCGCGCGGCCTTCTTGCGCTCGTGTTCCTTGAGCAGCTTCTTGCGCAGGCGGATGCTGTGCGGCGTGACCTCCACCAGCTCATCGTCGTCGATGAACTCCAGCGCCTGCTCCAGGCTCATGCGGATGGGCGGGGTGAGCAGGATGTTTTCGTCCGAGCCGGCGGCGCGGATGTTGGTGAGCTGCTTGGCCTTGAGCGGGTTGACCACCAGGTCATTGTCGCGGGAATGGATACCGATGATCATGCCCTCGTAGACCTCGGTGCCCGGCTCGATGAACAGCCGGCCGCGCTCCTGCAGGTTGAACAGGGCGTAGCCCAGCGCCTTGCCCGCGCCGTTGGAGATCATGACGCCGTTGATGCGCTGTCCGTAGTTGCCCGGCTTGACCGGGCCATAGTGGTCGAACACCGAATACAGCAGGCCGGTGCCCTGGGTGGCGGTGAGGAACTCGGTGCGGAAGCCGATCAGGCCGCGGGAGGGAATGATGTAGTCCAGGCGCACCCGGCCCTTGCCGTCGGGCGCCATGTCCTTCAGTTCGCCGCCGCGGGTGCCCAGCCGTTCCATGACCGTGCCCTGGTGCTGTTCCTCGACGTCGACGGTGAGTTGTTCGTAGGGCTCGCGGCGTTCGCCGTCGATCTCGCGCACGATGACCTCGGGACGCGACACGCCCAGCTCGTAGCCCTCGCGGCGCATGTTCTCGATCAGGATGGACAGGTGCAGTTCGCCGCGGCCCGACACCCGGAACTTGTCCGGGTCCTCGGTGTTCTCCACCCGCAAGGCGACGTTGTGTACCAGCTCGCGGTCGAGGCGCTCACGGATCTGGCG
This sequence comes from Thiohalobacter sp., assembly GCF_027000115.1. Taxonomy (NCBI): domain Bacteria; kingdom Pseudomonadati; phylum Pseudomonadota; class Gammaproteobacteria; order Thiohalobacterales; family Thiohalobacteraceae; genus Thiohalobacter; species Thiohalobacter sp. The sequence goes on from NZ_JALTON010000027.1 coordinate 56,105, forward strand.
CGAGGTGATGAACTTGCCGTCCTTGCCGGCGAAGGGCGAGTTGTTGACCTGGAAGGTCATGCTGACCGTGGGCTCGTCCACCGTCAGCGGCGGCAGCATCTCCGGGTGCGCCGGATCGCACAGGGTATCCGAGATGTTCAGGCCGTCGATGCCGGTGAAGGCGACGATGTCGCCGGCCTGCGCCTCGTCCACCTCCACCCGCTCCAGGCCCAGGAAGCCCAGCAGCTGCAGGATGCGCCCGGAGCGCTTGCTGCCGTCGCGGGCGAGCAGGGTCACCGGGGTGTTGGGCTTCACCCGGCCGCGGCTGATGCGGCCGATGCCGATCACGCCGACGTAGCTGTTGTAGTCCAGCGAGCTGACCTGCATCTGGAAGGGGCCGTCCGGGTCCACGGCCGGTGGCGGTACCTTATTGATGATGGTCTCGACCAGCGGCTGCATGTCGCCGTCGCGGGCATCGGCGTCGAGGCTGGCGTAGCCGTTCAGGCCGGAGGCATAAACCACCGGGAAATCGAGCTGTTCGTCCGTCGCGCCGAGGCGGTCGAAGAGATCGAAGGTCTGGTCCAGCACCCAGTCCGGGCGGGCCCCGGGACGGTCGATCTTGTTGATGACCACGATCGGCCTCAGCCCGCGCTCCAGCGACTTCTGGGTCACGAAGCGGGTCTGGGGCATGGGACCCTCGACCGCGTCCACCAGCAGCAACACCGAATCCACCATCGACAGCACCCGCTCCACCTCGCCGCCGAAGTCGGCGTGGCCGGGGGTGTCGACAATGTTGATGCGGTAATCGTCCCAGCGGATGGCCGTGTTCTTGGACAGGATGGTGATCCCGCGCTCGCGCTCCAGGTCGTTGGAGTCCATCACCCGTTCCGGCACCGCGGCCCGGTCGCCCAGCGTGCCCGATTGCGCAAGCAGCTGATCGACGAGGGTGGTTTTCCCATGGTCGACATGGGCGATGATGGCGATGTTGCGAAGGTTCTGGATCACGACGAATTCCCGGCGGGTAAAAGGCGAGCGATTATACAGTAGAATCGGCGACCGCGACGGCCGGCGTCGCCGGCCACTGCCAAGCCCTTGATTCGGGACAATCGGAATGGTGATTCAGGAAACGTTCGAGGTGGCCACCCGCGGCCGCGGTACCCACGATCTCACCCGCGAGATCCAGCAGCGGGTTGCCGCCAGCGGCATCCGCACCGGCATCGCTCAGCTGTTCGTGCACCACACCAGCGCCTCGCTGATGCTGTGCGAGAACGCCGATCCGGACGTGCGCGCCGATCTCGAACGCTTCATGTCACGGCTGGTGCCGGACGGTGACCCCCTGTTCGCGCACGATGCCGAAGGCCCCGACGACATGCCCGCCCATGTGCGCACCCTGCTGACCGACAGCAGCCTCTCCCTGCCCATCAGCGGCGGGCGCTGTGCGCTCGGCACCTGGCAGGGGATCTATCTCTGGGAACATCGCACCCGCGGTCACCGCAGGCGGCTGACGCTGACCCTGATCGGGGAATAGCCCGCATATTGCACCAGGCCGGAAGCGGGCGGGAGCCAACTTGTTGTCCTGGTACGTAATGAACCGGATTTTTTGCCCATGGCCCGGAGTACGATTTGTGCCCGCCCGCGTCCTGCTGCGGCCCTGGCGGATTTTCGCTCGGCCTC
>NZ_JALTON010000028.1 GCF_027000115.1 Thiohalobacter sp.
CCAGCTCCTCGGCACGCCAGCCAAACGGATGGCTCCGCGACGCCGGGTTGCCGAACACGCCCGTGCGCGTCAGACAACCGCACATCCGGTCCGCCACCCGCTCGTCCACCGGCGTCGTCGCACTGTAATCCAGATATATGGGCGTGTTTACCGTCATGATCCCTTGTCCTCCAGTCCCCGTCATACGACGTGCATGCGATGTTCCCCTTTGCCCTCGCCACCACCATTCTGGCGTTCGATCACGGCCTGGACACTGGGTCGGCTCAGGAAGGCGGCCAGGGTGATGCCGTCGAGATAGTCGAAGATCTGTTTTGACAGGCTGTTCCAGAGTTCGTGGGTCAGACAGCGCTCGCCGTCCTGGCAATCCTCGCGGCCCTCGCACAGAGTCGAGTCCACCCGCTCGTCGACGGCCAGGATGATGTCGGCAACCGATATGGCATCGGCACTGCGCGCCAGCCGGTAGCCGCCGCCGGGGCCGCGCACGCCCTTCACCAGGCCCTGCCGGCGCAGCTTGGCGAAGAGCTGTTCCAGATAGGACAGGGAGATGCCCTGACAGCGGGAGATGTCCGCCAGCGTCACCGGTCCCTTGCCATCGTGCAGGGCCAGATCCATCATCGCGGTGACGGCGTAGCGCCCCTTGGTTGAAAGCCGCATCTGTCTGATCCTCAAACGTTTCACCCCTGCCCGATGCAGGGGAATACCCGAGCCTTCCAGTCGGCTTTCTTATACAGTTGTTGACTAAAACAATCAAGTATTACGGGAGCCCCAAAACCCGCCGAAATGCGGTGTCTTGCGGGAAAAAGCGGGGCGGATCAGGCGTTGCCGAGGCTGGCGAGCAGCTCGTCCCAGCCGCAGTCGGCCGGTACGGCGTCGGGCCGACGCCCGAAACGGTGGCCCTGGCGCAGGCAGTAGCCGAGCCACTTCTGCAGGAAGCGGTTCATGGACCACTTCTGATCGAGGCTGTAGGGACGGCGGGTACGGTCGTAGAGGGCATCGCGACGGCCACGTCGGCGGCCGCAACTGAGCACCTCGGCCAGCCGCGCATCATGATACAGCCGCACCCGGATCTCGGGCGCGGGAAAGGCCCCCTCGCCGTCCTCGAACCAGTAGGTGAGCAACAGCGTCGTGGTGTAGCGGCTGCGCTCCAGAACGCGCAGATGCAGGTCCAGGGCGCCGTCGAGACGGGAGACGACGGCCTCGTCGCCGGCAGGCAGACAGGCGATCATCTGGCGCAGGCGAATGTAGTTGCATTCGTAGAGCGCCATCAGTTCGCCCAGGTCGTGACGCTGACCGCGGGCGCGATTGACCGGATTCCTGACCAACATCGCGTCATCCTAACACAGTGGCCGCACGCCTCGCGGCTCGTCGGCGTTGTCAAAACCGGGTAGGCTAGATACTGCACATTGCAAGCCGCACCGAGTCAGACACTCTATCGGCGCGGCGCGCGTTTCCTTCACCCTGCAGACCGGCCGCAGCATCATGACCGAGATCCAGCGCATCGACACCCGCCCCTTCGACGACCAGAAGCCCGGCACCTCGGGCCTGCGCAAGCGGGTGCGACGGTTTCAGGAACCGCACTACCTGCCCAACTTCGTACAGGCCATCTTCAACGCCGTTCCCGAACTGCGCGGCGGCAGCCTGGTGCTCGGCGGCGACGGCCGCTACTACAACGGCGAGGCCATCCAGATCATCCTGCGCATGGCCGCCGCCAACGGCGTGCGCGAGGTGCGGGTCGGACGTGACGGCCTGCTGTCCACGCCCGCCGCCTCCTGCGTGATCCGCAAGTACGGCAGCACCGGCGGCATCATTCTCTCAGCCAGCCACAATCCCGCCGGACCGGATGGCGACTTCGGCATCAAGTACAACATCGGCAACGGCGGGCCGGCACCCGAGCGCGTCACGGAGGCCATCCACCAGGCCAGCCTGCGCCTGGACCACTACCTGGTCCTCGATACGCCCGATCTCGACCTCTCCCGCACCGGGAGACTGCAACTCGGCGACATGCGGGTGGAAGTCATCGACCCGGTCACCGACTATGTCGAACTCATGGCCGGGCTGTTCGACTTCGAGGCCATCGCCGGCCTGTTCGCGCGCGGCTTCCGCATGCGCTTCGATGCCATGCATGCGGTCACCGGCCCCTATGCCCGCGCTCTGTTTGTCGAGCGCCTGGGCGCGCCCGAATCCAGCCTGATGAACGCCACGCCGCTGCCGGACTTCGGTGGCGGGCATCCGGACCCCAACCTGACCCATGCCGCGGAACTGGTGGCACTGATGCAGGGTGCGGATGCGCCGGACTTCGGCGCCGCCTCCGACGGTGATGGCGACCGCAACATGATCATCGGCCGCGACTGCTTCGTCACCCCCAGCGACAGCCTGGCCATCCTCGCCGCCAACGCCCAGCGGGTGCCGGGCTATGCCGCCGGCCTCAGGGGCATCGCGCGCTCCATGCCCACCAGCCGGGCCGCCGACCAGGTGGCCGAACGGCTCGGCATCCCCCTGTACGAGACGCCGACCGGCTGGAAGTTTTTCGGCAATCTGCTGGATGCCGGCATGGCCACCCTGTGCGGCGAGGAAAGTTTCGGTACCGGCTCCGACCATGTGCGCGAAAAGGACGGCCTGTGGGCGGTGCTGTTCTGGCTCAACCTGCTCGCCGTGGACGGGCGACCGGTGCGTGACATCGTCCGCGACCACTGGCAGCGCTTCGGCCGCAATTTCTACTCCCGGCACGACTACGAGGGCGTGAACGCCGACGGCGCCCAGGCCCTGATGCAGGGCCTGCGCGACCGCCTCGAACGCCTGCCCGGTGAAACGCTTGGCGAACTGCGCATCGCATGGGCCGACGACTTCGCCTACACCGACCCGGTCGACGGCAGCGTCAGCCGGCACCAGGGCATCCGCATCGGCTTCGAGGACGGCAGCCGCATCGTGTACCGCCTGTCCGGCACCGGCACAGAGGGCGCCACCCTGCGCGTCTACCTCGAGCGCTACGAGTCGGACCCCGGCGCACGCGACCGCGACACCCAGGCCGCACTGGCCGATCTCATCAGTGCTGCCGACACCCTGGCCGGCATCCGCGTCCATACCGGTCGCGAAGGGCCAACTGTCGTCACCTGATACCTGTACCGCGCACCCTGCAACGAAACCAATGCGTCGGACCGTCGCAGGACGCCTGGTGAACCATGCGGGCCAACCCCTCCTGGGTGCGAACCTGTTGTGTCCTCAGCGGGACAGCGTGGAGGGCCTGAGTCGATGGACGATGCTCGCTGCCAGTTCCTCGACGGAAAGACGGGTGCTGTCGATGTACTGGATGCCGTACCGCTCGTAGAGATCACGCAGCGCGCGCAACTCGCGCCGGCACTGCGCCAGCGAGGCATAGTCGCTGCCCGGCCGCCGTCGCTCGCGCACCTCGTGCAGGCGCTGGGCATCGATCAGCAGGCCGATCACCCGCTTGCGCACGGCCTCGATGGCCGCCGGCAGGCGCCCGGTCTCGAAGTCGTCCTCGGTGATGGGATAGTTGGCGACGCGCAGGCCGTAGTGCAGCGCCAGATAGAGTGACACCGGCGTCTTGCCGCTGCGTGACACGCCCACCAGCACGATGTCGGCCTCCGCGTAACGGTCAGTGCCCAGGCCATCGTCGGTCGCCAGGGTGAAGTTGATGGCCTCGATGCGCTGCTCGTAGGCATGGATGTCGTCCAGCGCCCGCAGGCGGCCCACCGCCACCGCCGCCTTGCTGCCCAGCGCCTTTTCCAGCGGCCCGAGAAAGGTGCCGAAAAAATCGAACGCCACGCCGCCGGCGGCGTGTATGCGCGCGCGCAGCTCCGGATCCACCAGGGTATGGAACACCAGCGGCGGCGCGCCCTTCGCGGCGGCAGCGCGGATCTGCTCCGCCGCCGCCTCGGCCTCCTCGGGCGTGTCGATGAAGGGCAGGGTATGCAGCTCGAAGTCGACATCCAGGAACTGCGACAGCAGGCTGCGCGCCAGCGTCTCCACCGTGATGCCGGTGCGGTCGGAGATGCAGAAGGCAATGCGGCGGGCGGGGTCGCTCACGCCCTTCGCTACCACCGGCTGGCACTGCCCGCAGGCGCGGATAGAGGGCACACCCGCCGGGCAGACCGGGAATATGGCCTTGTTGCGGTCGGTCTTGCTACCCTGCTCATGCCATCAAGCATAGAGGGACGAAGCGCATGACTCAATCGGTGCTCTGGTTCGCTGACCTGTCCGTGGACGATGTCGGCAAGGTGGGCGGCAAGAATGCCTCGCTGGGCGAGATGTATCGCGCGCTGTCGACAGCAGGCGTGCGGGTGCCGAACGGCTTCGCCACCACAGCCGATGCCTACCGTCTTTTCCTGGCCCAGGAGGGGCTGGACGAGCGCATACGCGCCGAACTCGATGGCCTGGACGTCGACGACGTGCAGGCACTGGCCGAGCGCGGCGCCCGCATCCGCGGCTGGATCGAGGCCGCGCCCTTCCCGGCCGAGCTGGAACAGGCCATCCGCGAGGCCTACGCCGAGCTGGAGGCCGAAACCCACCCGGACATCGCCGTGGCCGTACGCTCTTCCGCCACTGCCGAGGACCTGCCCGACGCCTCCTTCGCCGGACAGCAGGAGACCTACCTCAACATTCGCGGCATCGAGGCGGTGCTGGCCGCGGTCAGGCGCGTGTTCGCTTCCCTGTACAACGACCGCGCCATCGCCTATCGGGTACACCAGGGCTTCCGCCACGAACAGGTGGCGCTCTCGGCCGGGGTGCAGCGCATGGTGCGCAGCGACCTCGCTGCCTCCGGGGTCATGTTCACCCTCGACACCGAATCCGGCTTTCGCGACGTGGTGTTCATCACCGGTGCCTACGGCCTGGGCGAGACCGTGGTGCAGGGTGCGGTCAACCCGGACGAGTTCTATGTGTTCAAGCCCACCCTGGCCCAGGGTCGCCCGGCCATCCTGCGCCGCAACCTGGGGGAGAAGGCCATCCGCATGGTCTATGCGCGCAGGGACACGGACGGGGAGCCGGTGATCACCGAACCGGTGCCCGAGGCGGAGCGGCTGTACTTCTGCATCGGCGACCTCGAGATCGAGGAACTGGCCCGGACCGCGGTCACCATCGAGCAGCACTACGGCCGCCCCATGGACATCGAGTGGGCGAAGGATGGCGAGGACGGGCTGCTGTACATCGTGCAGGCGCGCCCGGAGACGGTGAAGAGCCGTGCCCATGCCCGGGCGATCGAGCGCTACCGGCTGCGCGAACAGGGCGAGATCATCGTCACCGGCCGCGCCATCGGCGGGCGCATCGGCCGCGGCACGGCCCGGATCGTCGACAGCCCGCGCGACATGCACCGGGTGGCCGCCGGCGAGGTGCTGGTCACCGACATGACCGACCCGGACTGGGAACCCATCATGAAGCGTGCGGCGGCCATCGTCACCAATCGCGGCGGCCGTACCTGCCACGCCGCCATCATCGCGCGCGAGCTGGGCATCCCGGCCGTGGTCGGCTGCGGCGATGCCACCGATCGCATCAGCGACGGCGAGCCGGTCACCGTCTCCTGTGCCGAGGGCGACGAGGGCCGCGTCTATCGCGGGCTGCTCGAATTCGACGTCGACCGGCTGGAACTCGACCGGCTGCCGAAGCTGCCGGTGAAGATCATGATGAACGTGGGCAACCCGGAGCGCGCCTTCGACTTCAGCTTCCTGCCCAACGACGGCGTCGGGCTGGCGCGGCTGGAGTTCATCATCAACCGCATGATCGGCATCCATCCCCGCGCCCTGCTCGAGTACGAGGCACTGCCTCCGGACATCCGCGCGCAAGTGGAACCGCGCATCATGGCCTACGGCGAGCCGGTCGCCTTCTACGTGCACAAGCTCGCCGAGGGCATTGCCACCCTGGCCGCGGCCTTCTGGCCCAAGCCGGTGATCGTGCGCCTGTCCGACTTCAAGTCCAACGAGTATGCCAACCTCATCGGCGGCGAGATCTACGAACCGCGCGAGGAAAATCCCATGCTGGGCTTCCGCGGCGCCAGCCGCTACGTGTCCGCCGACTTCCGCCCCTGCTTCGGACTGGAGTGCCGCGCCATCCGGCACGTGCGGGAAACGATGGGGTTGACCAACGTGGAGGTCATGGTGCCCTTCGTGCGCACCACGGAAGAGGCGGCACGGGTGATCGAGGTCCTTGCCGGGGAAGGCCTGCAGCGCGGCGACCAGGGCCTGCGCCTGATCATGATGTGCGAGATCCCCTCCAACGCCCTGCTCGCCGAGGACTTCCTCGCCCACTTCGACGGCTTCTCCATCGGCTCCAACGACCTGACCCAGCTCACCCTGGGCGTGGACCGCGACTCGGCCCTGGTGGCCGGGTCCTTCGACGAGCGCAATCCGGCGGTCAAGGCCCTGCTGGCCCGCGCCATCAAGGCCTGCCGTGCGGCGGACAAGTATGTCGGCATCTGCGGCCAGGGGCCTTCCGACCACCCCGACCTGGCCGAGTGGCTGCTGGAACAGGGCATCGACAGCCTGTCACTGAACCCGGATACGGTGGTGGAGACCTGGCTGTACCTGGCAAAGCGCGGCGAGAACAGCGACTGAATGACGTCCGCGATCCCTACTTGAACAGGTGTTCGCGGAAGAACCGCAGCTCGGCGATGGATTCGCGGATGTCATCCATGGCCAGATGCGCGGCCTTCTTGACGAACCTGCCCTCGAGATCGGGGCGCCAGCGCCGCGCCAGTTCCTTGAGGGTACTGACGTCCAGATTGCGGTAGTGGAAGAAGGCCTCCAGCTCGGGCATGAGCCGGGCCAGGAAACGGCGGTCCTGGCAGATGCTGTTGCCGCACATGGGCGAGGCCTTCTCGGGCACGTGCTGGCGCAGGAACTCGAGCGTCATGCGCTCGGCCTCGGCAGTGTCGATGCGACTCTCGCGCACGCGCTGGATCAGCCCGGACTTGCCATGGGTCTCCCGGTTCCACTCGTCCATGGCCTCGAGCACGGCATCCGGCTGGTGGATGGCGATCACCGGACCCTCGGCAAGGACATCGAGGTTGGCATCGGTGACGATGGTCGCCACCTCGATGATCCGGTCGTTGAAGGTATCCAGACCGGTCATTTCCAGATCGATCCAGATCAGGTTGTTCGGATCCTGGGCCATTTCCACTCCGCACGACAGGGAATCGAGTGCCGCATGTTAGCAAAGCCCCGCAAGGGCTGGCCATGTCTGGCGAGTCACGCGCGCTTGCGCCACAATAGCCGTTCCCGAACCCGCAAGGCACCCGCATGCTGACGCCCGAACTGGTCACCCAGGTCTTTCTCGCCGCACTCGCTGCGGCCACGACGCTGCAACTGTGGCTCTCCGCCCGCCAGATCCGCCACATCCGCACCCACCGCGACGCGGTGCCGGAGGCCTTCGCCGATCGCATCACCCTGGCCGCCCACCAGCGCGCCGCAGACTACAGCATTGCCCGGACCCGGCTGGGACAGATCGAGAGCCTGTACGAGGCCGCCCTGCTGCTGCTGTGGACACTGGGCGGCGGCCTGCAATGGCTGATCGGCTTCTGGCAGGACTTCGGCCTGTCCGACACTGCCACCGGCGTCGGCGTGCTGGTCAGCGCCACCCTGATCATCAGCCTGCTCGACCTGCCCTTCTCCATCTGGCAGACCTTCGTCATCGAGGAATGCTTCGGCTTCAACCGCACCCGCGTCTCGACCTTCATCGCCGACCTGCTCAAGCAGGGCCTGATCCTGCTGCTGCTGGCCACGCCGCTGACCTGGCTCATCCTGTGGCTGATGGCCTCCTCGGGCTCGCTGTGGTGGCTCTACGTCTGGGGCGTATGGATGGGCTTCACTCTGCTGATGATCTGGGCCTATCCCACCTTCATCGCGCCGCTGTTCAACCAGTTCAAGCCCCTGGCCGACGAGGCCCTGCGCCAGCGCATCGAGGCCCTGCTGGCACGTTGCGGCTTCACCAGCCGCGGCATCTTCGTCATGGACGGCTCGCGCCGCTCGGGGCATGGCAATGCCTACTTCACCGGACTGGGTCGCAACAAGCGCATCGTGTTCTTCGATACCCTGCTGGATAGTCTCGAACCCGACGAGGTGGAGGCGGTGCTGGCGCATGAGCTCGGCCACTTCAAGCGCAGGCACGTGCAGAAGCGTCTGGTGTCCATGGCGCTGATGAGCCTGGCCGGCCTGGCACTGCTGGGCTGGCTGATCGAGGAGCCGGCCTTCTACCAGGGGCTGGGCGTGAGCGAGCCCTCCCTTTACGCAGGGCTGATGCTGTTCCTGCTGATCAGCCCGGTATTCGGCGTGTTCCTGACCCCGGTCATGAGCTGGCTTTCCCGCAAGCACGAGTACGAGGCCGATGCCTTTGCCGCGCAACAGGCCGGCGCCACCGACCTGATCCGCGCCCTGGTCAAGCTCTATCGCGAAAATGCCAGCACCCTGACTCCCGATCCGCTGTATTCCGCCTTCCATGACTCGCACCCGCCCGCACCGCTGCGGGTGGCACACCTGCGCCGTCTGGAGGCTGGCGGCTGAGGCGGTGTAGACTCACCGGGCGCTCTCCCCCGCCATCAAGGAGCAGAACACCATGATCCGGAACAGCCTCGTCGCCTTGCCGATACTCCTGCTGGCCGCAGGCCCGGGCCAGGCCGATCCCCGGGCGGGTCGCGCCCTGCACGACCAGCACTGTCTCAAGTGCCATGACACCGCTGTCTACACCCGGCCGGACCGGCGGGTGAAGGATCTCGCGGCACTGCGCAAGCAGGTGCAGCGCTGCGAACTCAGCCTCGGCCTGACCTGGTTCGACCAGGACATAGACAAGGTCGTCGACTACCTCAACAGCAACTTCTATCGTTTCCAGTGACTGTAAAGCTCCATGATCGCCACTGTCGGCCGGTCGCGCGGGGTGCGGCGCCGCTGGAACGCGGTGCCATCGAGGCGCTGCTCCCGCAAATCCATGCCGACTGGAGACTGGACGAGGACGCCGGCGCCATCCGCCGCAGCTTCCGCTTCGCCAACTTCCACGAGACCATGGCCTTCGTGAACGCCCTGGCCTGGATCGCGCACCGCGAGGATCACCACCCCGATCTCGAGGTGGGCTACAACCGTTGTGTGGTGCACTACAACACCCATGCCGCCGGCGGCCTCACCGAGAACGACTTCATCTGCGCCGCGCACATCGATCGTCTGGTCGAGGATGATTGAGCGCGCCGGCAGCCCCGCGGGAGGCTATCGCTGACCCATGGGGGCGGCTCGCAGGCACCCCGTCAGGCAGGCACGCCGGCGCGAGGAACACGGCGAGGCGCGATCCACCCGGCCCGGGCTGGTGATCCGCCAGCACGGCCAGAAGGCCGTGGTGGAGGATGGGCAGGGACACGAGATCGAGTGCACTGCGCGCAAGCGGGTTGGCCGGGTGGTTTGCGGCGACCGCGTACGCTGGCAGCCCACTGCCCCCGGCCAGGGCGTAATCCTGGCCATCGAGCCCCGTCATGGCGTGCTCACCCGGCCCGATCCGCGCGGCCGCGCCCGGCCGCTGGCCGCCAATCTGGATCAGGCGCTCATCGTCTGCGCCCCCGAACCCCCCCTGTCCGAAGCGCTCATCGACCGCTATCTGGTGATCACCGAACTCATGGACATCGATGCCGCACTGGTGGTCAACAAGACCGACCTGCTCGATGACGCGACACGCGATGCGCTGGGCAACCGGCTCGCCGTCTACGCCCGCATCGGTTACGAACTGCTGTGGGTCAACAGCCGTGAACGCGGCGCGCTCGCACCGCTGGTGGAACGGCTGAGAAACCGCACCAGCATCCTGGTGGGACAATCGGGGGTGGGCAAATCGTCACTGGTGCGGGCGCTGCTGCCGGAGGCCGACATTCGCGTCGGCGCCGTGTCGGACGCCACCGGCCTTGGCCGGCACACGACGACGGATACCCGCCTCTACCATCTGCCCGATGGCGGCGACATCATCGACTCGCCCGGAGTGCGCGACTTTCACCTGTGGCACATTGCACCCGGGGACCTGCACCGGGGCTACCGGGAATTCCGGCCCCTGCTCGGCCAGTGCCGTTTCCACAACTGCCGGCACATCAGCGAACCGGGCTGCGCGGTGGCGGCCGCCGCCGACCGGGGCGAGATCGACCCGGACCGACTGGCCCGCTACCGCGCCCTGTACCGGCAACTCGGCGAGGCGGCCAGACCCGACTACTGAGGCTCAGGCCGGTGCCGGCAGCGCCAGGGCCTTGCGCAGCTTGACAATGTGGCAATGACCGTCGCGGTCGACGACCTCGATGCTGTGCAGGCCCTCGGCCGATTCCTCGACGTAGACCTCGGTGGGATGCAGTACCAGGTGATCCACGGCGTCGCCGAGATCGATCTCGAACACATCGTCCTTCCGATCGTAGGTCATGCCCGCCAGCGGCAGCCATTCCGCCTCCACCTGCTCACCGATGTCCAGCCCCGCGACCTCGACCTCCGCGGTGACCGCGCCGAGCGCCTTCGACACACCATCGAAATACTGGTCCAGTTCCGCCTTGTCGATCTTCCTGGTTGCCATCTTCCTGCCTCCGTGATGAATGGTTCGGGCCGCACTGCCCCTGCCCCCTTTGTGGGGCGGGCCGCCGCCATTTTCAAGCCACGGGTTGAAAGCCGTCGCGCATGCGCCCATTGTGAGTCGAGAAAACAACCGGAATCGCAAGCAACCGACAGGGAGCACAGCCCATGGCCGAACGGATACCCGACCGGATCGACGCGCTCAGGCAGGCGCTGCTGGAACGACGCGAGGCGCTGCGCCGGGAGATCATCGAGCATCTCGAGCAGTCGGACGAACAACACTACATCGACCTCGCCGGCGAGGTGCGCGACATCGGCGATGCCTCGGTGGGCGACCTGCTGGCCGACCTCAACCTCGCGGTCATCGATCAGGCAGTCAACGAGATCCGACGCATCGAACAGGCGCTGGTGCGCATCCGCGAGGGCAGCTACGGCCGCTGCATCGACTGCGGGGTCGAGATCGACCTGGCGCGCCTGGAGGCGGAACCGGCGGCCGAGCGTTGCGTCGACTGCCAGCGCCGTTACGAACAGACCCACGCGCCGGCAGAACGGCCCTCGCTCTGATCCGCCCCGCCGGACCGTCAAGCCGCTTTACACTCACGCACCTCCCGCGCAGGCACGGCGCCGCAAGCCGCTGAATTCCCCCGAGACCCGCCCGGCGGAACGCTTCTTGCTCGCATGCCTTGCGAGGAGGCCCCATGTTGCGTTTCGCCGTCATCACATTGCTGCTCGCCGGACCGGCGTGGGCCGCACAGCCGCCCGCGCCGCCCGATGCAGACCGCCTGCACGCCGCGGCCCGACATCTGGAAACGGCCGGCGGTTCGGTGCGCGACACCCAAGGTGCCTTTCGCCTCCACTGCGCGGCTGCCCTGCTCGGCAACCGGGATGCGGCCTACGATCTCGGCTGGATGTATCTCAACGGTCGCGGTGTGCGGCAGGACGACGGACGCGCCGTCGGCTGGCTGCGCCGGGCCGCCAAGGCAGGGGACGAACATGCCGCACGGCTGCTGGATCACCTCAGCGACATCGAGACCCGCCCGGACGACGACTGCCCGCTGTCCGACGAGGGACCTGCGAGCCGGGCGCGCATCGACATCTGGATCGGCCTGCTGGCCCCGCTGTTCGGGCTCGATGAACGTTTGGTGTCGGCAGTGGTGCGAGTGGAATCGGCCTACGATCCGGGCGCCCGATCCCACAAGGGCGCGGAGGGACTGATGCAACTGATGCCGGCCACCGCGGCGCGCCTCGGCGTGGCGGATCGCCGCGATCCGCTGGCCAACCTGATCGGCGGCATGCGCTACCTGCGCTGGCTTCTGGATCGCTACCAGGGCGACCTGCGGCTGGCGCTCGCCGGCTACAACGCCGGCGAGGCTGCGGTGGATCGTCACGACGGCGTGCCGCCCTATGCCGAGACCCGCGCCTATGTACAACAGATCTGCCGCCTCTATGGCAGCGAGCGACACCCGGTCGGGACACTGGCGTTCATCAGCGAATCCGCATTGCCGTGAAGCGGACAAGGCGCGGAGCCGGTGCCTTTGTGTCCCCTGCGTTCCCTTGTGCTGCCGGCCGGTGACAGGCTTGTCACCGTGTGACCCTCATTGGCCGATTTTGCAGGTCAGCCCGGCGGCCAGTGCATGGCGCGGCCACCCAGCACATGCAGGTGGATGTGGAACACGGTCTGTCCGGCCTGGGCGTTGCAGTTCATCACCGTGCGATAACCGGCCTCGGCGATGCCATCGATCCGCGCCACCTCCTTCGCGGCCAGAAACAGCTTGCCGACCAGTTCGGCATCCGCTTCGGTGAGGTCGTTGAGGGTGCTGATGTGACGGCGCGGGATGACCAGCACGTGCGTGGGCGCCTGCGGATTGATGTCGCGGAAGGCGAGCACCTCGTCGTTCTCGTACACCACGTCGGGCTGGATCTCGCCCGAGGCCATCTTGCAGAACAGGCAGTCGGACATGGTTGCTCCTCTCGGTTAACCCGCATGTTGCACCCGGGACCGCAATCCGGGGAACACTGTTTCAGTGTCAATGGCCACGGGATCCACTGCATCCACGGCAAGAGCCATTCGGTATTCGTGTTGCGGCTCCGGCCTGCTGGGCCGCGGTTTCCGTAGGTCCGGTAGATTCGGTGGCCATCATTGGTAGCACATCACCTGGCCGCGGGCCAGGGAACACCGTTCCGTGTTCAATGGCCACGGGATCCACTGCATCCACGGAAAGGGTGAGTCGGTGGTCGCCATGCGGCCCCGGCAGGGTGGATCGCGGTTTCCGTGGGTCCGGTGGATTCGGTGGCCATCTGCGCGAAGATCAGATGAAGTAGTCGACGGCGCGGCCGCGCTGGGCGTCCGGCTCGATGGTGTCGCGCTGATGCGCGAGGTAGGCACCCACCGCGCGCCGGCCGCCATCGGCAACCGGCTGGCCGCGGCCACGCAGGTGTTCGCGGGTCGTGAAGGTTTCCTCGCGCCCGGGGCGCAGCACCTCGCCGGCCACCACCCGCTCGACCGGGTCGCGCACGCGGCGCGCCTCCAGCACCTCCACCACGGGCTCGATCCGCGGCCGCACACGGGCGCCGCCGGTGGCCGCGGTGGGCAGGCCGCCGTAGGGCGAGGCGATGGGCAGTCGGGCTATATCCATGGCGCCACGAGGGGTTTCGGGTGAACGGCCGCGGGGGCCTGTCTCCCGGGCCAAATCCCTTGGCCCGAACCGGGTTTCAGATCTGCTGGCGGCCCGCGAAGGCGTGCGAGAGGGTACCGCCGTCGATGTATTCTAGTTCACCCCCGAGCGGTACGCCATGTGCGATGCGGGTGGCACGGATGCCGCGATCGCGGGCCAGCTCGGCGATGTAGTGGGCGGTCGCCTCGCCCTCCACGGTGGGGTTGGTGGCCAGGATCACCTCGGCCACCTCGCCCGCATCCAGCCGCGCCGCCAGCCGGTCCAGCCCCAGTTCCTCGGGGCCGATACCGTCCAGCGGCGACAGGTGCCCCATGAGCACGAAATAGAGGCCGCGGTAACCGGTGGCCTGCTCCACCGCGAACACGTCGGCCGGGTTCTCGACGATGCACAACTGGCTGCGGTCGCGCTCCGGATGGCTGCACAGGCTGCAACGCTCGGCCTCGGTGAAGGTGCGGCAGTCGCGGCAATGCCCGACCCGCTCCATGGCCTCGGCCAGGGCGCGGGCCAGTACCCGGCCACCCTCGCGGTCGCGTTCCAGCAGGTGGAAGGCCATGCGCTGGGCCGATTTGGGGCCAACGCCCGGCAGGCAGCGCAGGGCCTCGATCAGGGCATCGATGGCCGGGGACAGCGCCATCTCAGAAGGGCATCTTGAATCCGGGCGGCAGGTTCAGGCCGGCGGCCAGGCCGGACATCTTCTCCTGCGCCATTTCCTCCGCCTTGCGCAGGGCATCGTTGCAGGCCGCGGCAATGAGATCTTCCAGCATTTCGCGGTCGTCGCCCATCAGGCTGTCGTCGATGGTCACGCGGCGCACCTCGTGACGGCCGTTCATCACCACCGACACCATGCCGCCGCCGGCCTGGCCGGTGACTTCCATCTGCGCCAGTTCTTCCTGTGCCTTCTGCATGTTGGCCTGCATCTGCTGGGCCTGTTTCATCAGGTTGCCGAGACCACCCTTCATGGTTTGTCCTCTCGCTTGCTTCTGAGTGTACCTGTGCCGCCTCAGTCGAGGGGCTCGATGGTATCCGTCTGCACGCGGGCATTGAAGGTTTCCCGCAGTGCCCGCACCGCCTCGTCGGACTCGATGGCCTGCTGCGCTGCCGCCCGGCGTTCGGCATCGGTGCGCGCACGCTGCTGCGCCGGCGTTTCCTGCGCGGGTGCGGCCTCCTCGAAGGCCAGCTTCAGCGACCGCCCCAGGTGCCCGGACAGGGCCTCGGCCAGCTTGGCCTCGACCTGTGGCGTGCGCAACTGGCAAAAGGCGGGGTCCAGCTTCAGCCGCAGTACCCCGTTGTCCTCGCCCTCCGGCACACAGTTCTCCGCCAGCTGCCGCGTCATGCCGCGCAGCCCCAGGGCCTCGATCAGTGCCGGCCAGTCGTCGAGGCCGGTGCCCGCGGCCGGCTTCGTCGCCGGTGCGGTGGTCGGGCCCGGCTGCGCCGCAGCAGGCGTCGAGGCGCGCGCGGGCGCGGCAACCGCCGTACCGCCCCCGTCGGCAGCCGGCCGGAAGGCCAGCATGCGCAGCAGGGTCATCTCGAAACCACCACGCGCATCCGGCGCCAGCTCCAGGTCGCGCCGGCCCAGCAGACCGATCTGGTAGTAGAGCTGTACGTCCTCGGGACTCATCCGCCCCGCCAGCGCCCGCAGGCGCTCGACGTCGTCGAGGTCGGCGTCCAGCGACTCCGGTACCACCTGCGCCACCGCCAGCCGCTGCAACAGGGAAACCAGTTCGCCCAGCACCTGGCCGAAGTCCGGGGCCTGCTCGGCGAGGGCGGCCACCCGCGCCATCAGTCCGGGTGCATCTCCGTCGGCCAGCGCCTCCAGCAGGTCGAACACATGGCTGCGCTCAATGGTGCCGAGCATGGCACGGACCTCGGCCTCCGTCACCCGGCCGCCGCCAAAGGCAATGGCCTGGTCGAGCAGGCTGAGGGCATCACGCATGGAACCGTCCGCTGCCCGCGCCAGCTCGCGCACGCCGCCTGCCTCGGCCTCTATGCCCTCCTTTTCCAGCACAGCAGTGAGATGATCGGTGATCATGTCCGGCGGCAGGCGCTTGAGATTGAACTGCAGGCAGCGCGAGAGGATGGTCACCGGCAGCTTCTGCGGGTCGGTGGTCGCCAGCAGGAACTTCACATGCGGCGGCGGCTCCTCGAGCGTCTTCAGCAGGGCATTGAAACTGTGGTTGGAGAACATGTGCACCTCGTCGATGAGGTACACCTTGTAGCGGCCGCGGGTGGGCGCGTACTGGACGTTTTCCAGCAGCTCGCGGGTCTCGTCCACCTTGGTGCGCGAGGCCGCGTCGACCTCGATCAGGTCCACGAAGCGGCCCTCGTCGATCTCGCGGCAGGCGGCGCATTCGCCGCAGGGTGTCGAACTCACGCCCTGCTCGCAGTTCAGCGACTTGGCCAGGATGCGCGCGAGGGTGGTCTTGCCCACGCCACGGGTGCCGGTGAACAGGTAGGCATGGTGCAGGCGGTCGTGGTCCAGCGCGTTGACCAGCGCCTGCAGCACATGCGTCTGCCCCACCATCTCGGTGAAGTTGCGGGGCCGCCACTTGCGCGCAAGTACTTGATAACCCATTGATGATTCCGGAATTTCGTCAAACCCGCATATTGCACCAGGGGCTGCGGGCAGGAACGTCCATTGTCGCAGATTTTCGGGGCGGAGAGGAAACCGGACGGATCCGGGGGCCGGAATGGAGGCGACCCGCGCCAGCCACACCCCGGCACCCGAGTCCACTGCTGCCGCTGCTCCCTTCCGGGCCTGACGGGGTTCACAGCTTGTCGTTGCGGGGGGACCGACGCGGGCCACCATGGAACCGCGCTGCCGGGAGCAACGCGGGAGCGGGCACTTTAAAGCAGTTGCGACGCGGGCGCAAAGCGTACGCGCGTCAGCCGGTACTCCAGGCGCGCGCCGGCCTGCACACCGTCCGACACACGCCGCACCCTCCTATTCCCAGCGGCTCGCGGACATGCCGCGCCGTCCGTCGGCCACGAAGCCGCAGGTCAGGTTGTTGGCCGAACCCGCCCGGCCCAAGCTGGCCTTGGCATAGACCCGCGTGCGCGGGACCCGGTCGCTTCGTTGCCGAAGTCGCTGGGACGGGTCACCTTGGCAGCGGCCTCGACCCAGGTGGACCCGCCCGCGTTGTCGAGCGTGTAGTCGGCAACATACAGGGGGTCGTCCCCCGCACCATCGCCCTCTTCCATCAGCGTCAGGCGCACTTGGTCGCCGGCCTTGAATGTTCTCCTTTCTTCACTCATCGCGTTTCTCCTGATTCCCTGGACAGAGACGGCATGCCCTGCGGCGATACCGGCCACCGATACCGATCCTGCATCGCACCGGACAGGGGAAGCCCGACTCTCCTGCGGGCGTCCCTCGCCCGCCCACTATGCGCCCCTTTGGTCCACAAGTCTGCATGGGTGCCGCCCGCGCCCGCCGGGTCGGAACCGACCCGGCAGTGGCTTCCCCGCGCATTCATCCACTTGCGCCCGGACCCACGCCCGTCGCCTGCGCCTCGTGGGTCGAAACCGACCCGGCCGCAGTCAGGATGAAATTACTTTTTCTCCGTTGTTCAACAAGTTGCCACATCATCACTGTCTGGCACGCTGGTTGCTCCTGCGCGTGGGTGAGCGACGAAAGCGACGGCGACCGCCACCCGGACCGGATCGAACGGGCCCTGCGCGCCTACCTGCAACGCTGCCCGAACGCCGCCGACACCCTGCCCGGTGTCATGCAGTGCTGGTTGCGGGACATGCATCCGGCCGCCCCGCGGCAGGCGGTCCTGACCGCGCTCGAGCGACTGGTAGCGTCCGGCGTACTGACACGCCGCCGCCACCCCGACGGCACCGAACTCTATGTCGCCCGCGGCCCCGGCCGCGTGCCATGACCCAGGGAGACAGCATCATGGAAGACTTCGAGGAATGGGAACTGGTCGAGGATCTCGACACCGAGGCGCTGGACTGGATGTTCGGCGAGGAGGCAGGCGACTGGATCGACGAAGCCATGTCCACCTCCGGCGCGCACGGGGAGGCCGCCGCGCGTGCCCTGGCCGGCTTCATGCCCGCACTGATCGAGGGTCTGCATCGCGACCCGGCCGCACGTGCCGTCATCGAGGATCTGTCCGGCATCTCTCTGGAGGCGGTCTCGCCCGATGACGCCGAGGCCTGGCCCGCCATCATTGGTGCGCTGGCCACTGCACTGCCCTCCATCATCTCCGCCATTCCCTCGGTGGTGAATGCCGTGCAGTCGGTCACCGGTGGTGGCCGTCGCGCGGCCCCGCCCCGCCCCCCGGCCCGTCCGGCACCACCGGTGAC